>JAWWDH010000476.1:0-2783 GCA_033720015.1 Pseudomonas sp. | reverse complement strand
GCAAGACCAGAGAGTCGGTGCTGCTGCCCGCTTGGCCCAGATGAAACTGGGCGCTGACCTTGAGCCGTTGGGTGACGCTGTTGTGATGGCGCTGCAGTGGCGACAACTGCAACTGGGGGAACTGGCGGGGGAGGACATAGAGCACGGTGCCTTCGTCCAGCGCCAGTGCGCTCAGCTTGGGAGTGTCGATGCCACGGCGCTCGACGCGCTCCACATTGAATACGCCTGTGCGCGGCAGCACGCCGAGTTGCTCTTCGGCAAATAGCTGAAAATCATGCTCCCCCCGGAACATGGCCAACAATGGCGAATGCACGGTCAGCACCCAGTCCTCATTTTCAAAAGCCTGCAAGGCCGGGTTAGCGCAACTCCAGCGGCTGTCGGGGGCGCTGGACTGGCGTTCGGCCTCGATTGCCTGCATCAGCGCCCGTTGCGCGGGAGCAGCCTGTGCGCGCCAATCAGCCAGGCGCGAGACTTGAATCACCGGTTTGCCGAGAATCCCGATTAACTGGGTATAGGCTACCTGCGGGTCTTGCAGGTGGGCGAAGCGCTGATCGTCGCCCAGCAGGCCGTCGAGCAAACCGACCGGACCCTGATCGCGGCCGAATGGGCCGTTTTTCAGCAGCGCCTCGGCATCGCTGTCGACCAGCCAGTTGGCCAGAATGCCGCCACCGATAAACAACACCCCTCCGGCGACCAGCACAAAGGGATTGATGGCCATGCCAAAGGCATAAGCCGTCCAGGCGGCACCGCCAGCGGCCGCAACGCCATAGGCCAGAGCGGCATCATGATCGCCCTGGTGCCAGGCGCGTTTAGCGTCCCAGGCCGCAAGGCCTGTGGTAAAAACCATTGCGAAGCCTGAAACAAGCCTCAATACAGGCAATTTGGTGCTGCCGGTCTGCTCATACAGGCTGGCTGCCCAGCGGGTAGAAATCTTCGCCACATCGAAGCGCGGCTTGTTGAGGGCCGTCACCAAACCATTTTCAGCACCCAGCATCGGCTTGGTCAGAGCGCCCAATGCAACTGCCTGATCAAGGCCAGCTACTCCGACACCGATAACTCCTCTGGCGAAGCCATCCCCGGCCTCCTCCTTTAGCCCCCTAAACGCCACCATCTGCGCCTGCAAATTGAACATCGCACAGACCACCGCCACCAAGGGCACCACGGGCGTTTCCATGGTCGCCTGGATGGTGCGATTGGCCTGCAGCTTCCAGGCGCTGAGATTATGCACCTGGGGGTGATCCGCTGGCGCAGCAATCACGGCGATGCGGCCAAGGTTAGGCAGCTGCCGCTCGGCAAGCCGCGGGCTGGTCGAGCCAATCGGGGTGCCTGCTTTGTCGTGCAGGGTGGCATAGCGATAGTTCTTGCGGGTCAGGGTGCGCCGTTCCTCCACCGTCAGGCCATGCCTCAGGCCTGCGCCCTCAACGCCCAATATCACCCAGCCTTGGGCTGTGGCATCGCCCTTAGGCATAAGCTTGAGGCCCTTCCAGGAGGGCGAGAGTTTTTCCAGTACGCCAAAAGCGGGGGCGAACAGGCGGGACAGTTCGATATTGACCAGGCTGGCGCTGAGGCGGTTGAGCTGGGTGCCTACGGCGGTGGCGAAGAGGTCCATAAAATCGCCGACCAAAGCCGTCATGTTTTTGTAGAGGGCGAGTGTATCGGTGCCTGCGGTATCGATAGCGGCCGTCTGCAGCAGGGTGCTCAGGCCCATGCGTGCGGGGTCTGGCTCGCGCTTTTTGGCCAGCAGCGCCTGCAATCGTTTGGCAGCCTCAGGTAACTCGCCGCCCCCCCCTACGAGCATCCTGCGGGCCAGCGGATGCTTGGCTTGCAGCAACGCCTGGGTCAATCGATCGATGCTGGCTTCCAGCTCGGGACTGGTTGACGCGTGGCACAGGGCATCGCACTGCGCTGGATTTTTATTCAGCGAATCCAGGGCCTCGGTCAGCCATGCATAGGGTTCCAGCAAGCGCTCGTCATGGCTGAAGAACCAGTCTGCCGCGACCACATCCAAGCGCTTTTCAAACAGACCAACCAATTGTTTGAGGACATGCTCAAGGTCGTTGCGGACAGCTTTACGTTCATCCTCGAATACGGTTTTCAGCAGATTCGGCTTGTCGATCAGGTCGCTGAATTTCGCCAGGGGGTTCTTGCCTGGACGCATGACCGTGCTGTAGACGACCTGCGCATAACGGCCATTCGGGCGGTGGGCGATTAGGGCATTCAGGGACAGAAGATACGCCTCGGCCAGCCGGGCTTGTGTCGTGGCGTGGCGCAACGCAAACAGGGGGTCGTCGAGCATAAAGCCAACTAGCTGGGGATAACCGCGCAGCTTTTTTTCCGCCAGTACGTCTTGGCTAGCTTCCAGGGTAGGCAAAGGGTATGGCTGTTCACCTTGCTGAGCAGCGGCCAATTGCTCCTGGGTGCGCTGCAGTTTGACGACCCATTCTGTTTCGGTGAAAGCTGCAAAAGACGGCGTAAAGACTGCCGGATCAGCCAGTGTGCTTTCCACATTGAAGTCGCGTGCGCGCAGCCCCTCGACTTGCTTGTCGATCACGATGATCGGCATCGCCTGGGTCGGCTTCCATTGCTCGCCGCCAACAACCGCCGCCGACCAGGCCGGCGCCAGATTCTGGCAGCGATTCCTGACTCGGCTGCTGTTGGCTTCCAGCCAGGCGATGTATTCCCAGGTCCAGGCCATTTCACTGTAGGCCATGGCGTATTGGTCACCGACAAAGCGGCCCTTCAGCAGCATGGGTACCAACGTCAGCGCCAATGGCTTGCCCACT
>JAWWDH010000475.1:0-2784 GCA_033720015.1 Pseudomonas sp. | reverse complement strand
CGGAAACCTGAAACTCAGGGAACACTTCGAATGTAGCGACGTACTCCAGATCCTTACCCTTCTCGAAGGATTTAGGCTCAACAGCCGGAGCACCGGCCGGGTTGAGCTTCTGCTCGACAACGGCCTCATAGAAAGTCGACTGGATCAGATCGCTCAGGGCTTCCTGGCGAGCAGCGTCTTCATAACGCTGACGAATGACGCTCATCGGCACTTTGCCAGGACGGAAACCAGGAACCTTGGCGCGACGGGCAGTCTGCTGCAGACGCTTGTTGACTTCAGTCTCGATGCGCTCGACGGGAACGCCGACGGTCATGCGACGCTCAAGAGCAGAAGTGTTTTCAACAGAAACTTGCATTGATAATCCTCGTTGCACAGACATTAAGCCGGCCGTTTCCGGCCCCATATCAAGGGCATGCATTCTAGAGGGTCAATTTACAGAAGTCACCCTAGATGCAAGCGGCAAACGGGAGAGAAGATAAAGATGGTGCGGACGGAGAGACTCGAACTCTCACACCTTGCGGCGCTGGAACCTAAATCCAGTGTGTCTACCAATTCCACCACGTCCGCAGGGTAAGGCGTTGAAACATAAGCGCCAGGCCTTGGGCCTGGCGCTTTGGAATATGGGGTGGACGATGGGGATCGAACCCACGACAACAGGAGTCACAATCCTGTGCTCTACCAACTGAGCTACGCCCACCATATTGCATTTGCTTGTGCCAAAGCTGCCAAATGGCACGCCCGGCAGGACTCGAACCTGCGACCATCCGCTTAGAAGGCGGATGCTCTATCCAGCTGAGCTACGGGCGCCTATCCATCTGCAAGAGCAGATTTAAAGCTTTCGGCTGCAGCAGAAACCTTGCGACCCCTGCGTTTGCCGTCTTACCCAGCGACTGGCTGTGCTCGACAAGCGGGGCGAATGTTATAGAGCTGACTTCAGGTCGTCAACAGGGAAAGTTAAAAAAATCAGACATTTAAAGGAGTTACGCGAAAATCGTGGCATCCGCCTTTGCCCCACAACAGGGTCATGCGAGAATGCACGCCCTTTTCCAATCCTTTTTTATGGTTAACCAAGCGCAATGACCGCACAACTGATCGATGGCAAAGCAATTGCCGCCAGCCTGCGTCAGCAGATCGCCAAACGTGTCGCTGAGCGATGCCAACAAGGCCTGCGCGCACCAGGGCTAGCGGTGATTCTCGTCGGCAGCGACCCTGCGTCCCAGGTCTATGTTTCGCACAAACGCAAAGACTGCGAGGAAGTCGGTTTTGTCTCGCAAGCCTATGACCTGCCCGCCACCACCGGCCAGGACGAGCTAATGGCATTGATCGACCGCCTTAATGATGAGCCGTCTATCGACGGTATTTTGGTGCAATTACCGCTGCCGGAACATCTTGACGCCTCTTTACTGCTGGAGCGCATTCGCCCGGACAAAGACGTGGACGGCTTTCACCCTTATAACATTGGCCGCCTGGCACAGCGTATGCCCTTGCTGCGCCCTTGCACGCCCAAAGGCATCATGACTCTGCTGCAAAGCACCGGCGCTGACCTTTATGGCATGCACGCCGTGGTGGTTGGCGCGTCGAACATTGTCGGTCGGCCGATGGCGATGGAGTTGCTGCTGGGTGGCTGTACCGTCACCGTGACCCATCGCTTCACCAAAGACCTGCCTATGCATGTCGGTTTGGCCGATATTGTTGTCGTAGCGGCCGGCAAACCTGGCCTGGTGCACGGTGAGTGGATCAAGCCGGGCGCCATCGTTATCGACGTCGGTATTAACCGCCAGGAAGACGGCAAGCTGATTGGCGATGTGGTGTATGAAACAGCCCTACCACGCGCCGGCTGGATTACCCCAGTGCCGGGTGGCGTAGGCCCCATGACACGCGCCTGCCTGCTGGAAAACACCCTGCATGCGGCCGAGCATCTGCACGACTGAACCCTATAGCGCTGCGCAACAATGAAAACGGCACCCGTGGGTGCCGTTTTTTATGCCGCTGCTATCGCGCGTTTATTGCTTACTCGCGCGCCTGCTCCCACGACTTCAACAACTCGTTGTAATTGATGGTCTCGCCCTGAGGCTTCTCGTTAGCCAGCTTCGGCTTCGGTGCACCCGGTTGATCCAACCAGTACTGCGGATCACGCGCCTCATTCAGCTTGGGCCCACATTCACCCAACACGCCAGCACGCTCCAAGCGACCGAGCATGGTGTCCTGTGCTGCAGCCAGCCCATCCAGAGCTTCCTGAGGCGACTTATCACCACTGGCGGCCTCGGCGATAAATTGCCACCACAGTTGAGCCAGACGCGGATAGTCCGGCACGTTGGTACCGGTTGGCGTCCACTGCTCTCGTGCCGGGCTGCGATAAAACTCAACCAAACCACCAAGTTTCGGCGCGATGTCAGTCATGGCTTGCGAGTTGATATCCGACTCACGAATAGGCGTCAGGCCAACCAGTGTTTTCTTCAACGACACGGTTTTCGAGGTCACAAACTGCGCATACAGCCAGGCGGCCAAGCGCTGCTTTTCTGGGGTGGACTTGAGGAAGGTCCAGGAGCCAGTGTCCTGATAACCCAGCTTCATGCCTTCTTCCCAGTAAGGGCCTTTAGGCGACGGCGCCATCCGCCATTTTGGCGTGCCGTCTTCATTGACCACTGGCAGGCCTGCTTTGGTCATGTCCGCGGTAAACGCGGTGTACCAGAAAATCTGCTGCGCAATGCTGCCCTGCGCCGGTACCGGCCCGGACTCGGAGAAGGTCATGCCCTGCGCTTCTGGCGGCGCGTATTTGCGCAT
>JAWWDH010000474.1:0-2790 GCA_033720015.1 Pseudomonas sp. | reverse complement strand
TACCGCCATTCACCTGACTCATCGACTTGGGGCGCTGCTGGTGACGCTGGTGCTGGTGCTGCTGGCCTGGCAGCTCAAGCGCAGCGGCCTGACACGCCTCGCAGGCCTACTCATGCTGGCGCTGGCGGTGCAGGTCAGTCTGGGTATCAGTAACGTCCTTTTGCATCTGCCACTGCTGGTGGCCGTGGCGCATAACCTGGGGGGCGCCGCGCTGCTGTTGACTCTAGTGTTGATCAATTATCGGCTGCGCAGCCTGGTACCGCAGGCATACCCGGCAGCAGAAGCGCAGGCTGGCTTTGCAGCGTTGCCGAGCAAATAACAAAAACAATCGAGGAGAGACCGTATGGCTACTCTAGCGCGCGAACAACATGCCCACGCCAGCTGGCGCGACTACCTTGAGCTGACCAAGCCGCGGGTGGTGGTGTTGATGCTGATCACCTCGCTGGTCGGCATGTTCCTCGCCACCCGTGCAGGCGTGGCGTGGCAGGTGCTGATTTTCGGCAACCTGGGCATCGGCTTGTGTGCCGGCGCGGCGGCGGCGGTTAACCATGTGGTCGATCGGCGGATTGACTCGATCATGGCGCGAACCCTCAAACGCCCAGTCACCTCGGGACGTATCTCGCCCAGCGCCGCACTGGGTTTTGCTCTGCTGCTGGCAGTGGCGGGGATGGCGCTGCTGCTGACCTTTACCAATGAGCTGGCGGCCTGGCTGACCCTGGCCTCGCTGCTGGGCTATGCGGTGCTCTATACCGGATTTCTCAAGCGAGCCACGCCGCAGAACATCGTGATTGGCGGTTTGGCAGGGGCGGCACCGCCGCTGCTTGGCTGGGTCGCAGTGACCGGGCATATCAGCGCTGAGCCGCTGCTGCTGGTGCTGATCATCTTCGCCTGGACGCCGCCGCATTTCTGGGCCTTGGCCATTCACCGCAAAGCGGAATATGCCAAGGCCGATATTCCCATGCTGCCGGTGACCCATGGCGAGCACTACACCAAGGTGCATATTCTGCTCTACACCTTGGTGATGTTTGCCGTGACCCTGCTGCCGTATGCCATTCATATGAGCGGGCTGCTATATCTGGCATGCGCCGTGGTCTTGGGTGGACGTTTCCTGCACTGGGCTATCGTGCTCTACCGTGACAGCAAACCGCATGCGGCGATCAATACCTTCAAGTACAGCATCTGGTATCTTTTCGCGCTGTTTATCGCCCTGCTGGTGGATCACTACCTGCTGCTGAATATCTGAGGCCCCATGTCCCGAACCCAGATCACCGTTTTTGTCCTCGTTGCCATCGTCGCCCTGGTAATGGGGCTGACCGTCAATAAGGTGCTGACCAGCCAAGGCCAGGGTGATCCTACCGCTCTGCTGGATGCCGGCATCGTGTTGTTGCCGCAAAGCCGCAGTTTGCCGGCGTTGAGCCTGACCAATCAGGACGGTGAGGTTGTCGCGGTCGATCAACTCAAGGAGCAATGGAGCCTGCTGTTTTTCGGCTACACCTTCTGCCCAGACATCTGCCCGGCCACCCTCGCCCAGCTGCGCCAGCTGCAAGGCCAGTTGCCGCCGGAAACCCTGAGCAAGCTGCGTGTTGTCCTCGTCACGGTTGATCCTAATCGCGATACACCGCAGCAGTTGAAGAAGTACCTGGAGTATTTCGACGCCGGCTTTATTGGCTGGACGGGCGATCAGGCGACGCTACAGAAGCTGGCCAACAGCGTGAGCATCCCCTTTATCCCAGCGGATACCAGCGAGCAAGACTACACCGTCGACCACAGCGGTAACCTGGTGCTGATTGGCCCCGACGGCAAGCAGCGTGGCTTTATCCGTGCGCCCATCAACAACACCAAGCTGGCCGCGCAGCTGCCTGCGTTGTTCGAGCGCCCTTAATCGCTATTTGGCAAACAACTGGCCGATATCCTTGAACGCCTTGAACTCCAGGGCGTTGCCACAGGGGTCGAGAAGAAACAGCGTGGCCTGCTCGCCGGGCTGACCAACAAAGCGGATATAGGGCTCGATCACGAACGACGTGCCCTTGGCCTTTAAGCGCGCCGCCAGCATTTGCCAATCCTCCCAACCGAGTACCACGCCGAAATGCGGTACGGGCACGTCGTGACCGTCCACCGGGTTGCTATGGACCGCCTCCTGATAAGCCATCTTCGGCGCTTGGTGAATCACCAGTTGATGACCGAAAAAGTCGAAGTCCACCCAGTGCTCACTGCTGCGGCCCTCGGCGCAGCCAAATACTTCGCCGTAGAAATGCCGGGCGGCGCTCAGGTCGTCGACGGGAATAGCCAAGTGAAACGGGGCGAGTGCCATGTGAGTGCTCCTTATGATCATTGTCAGTGGATTCTCAGCAACAGCATGTTTGATATAAAGCGCATATTCTTTCTGCTGAGCACCAATAAAATTGATCAGTCGAGGCGTCGATGCTGCGTGAGTTGAAAACCTTTGTCGCGGTCGCGCGGTACGGCACCTTCGCGGCGGCGGGTCAGCAGGTCGGCCTGACTCAGTCGGCAGTCAGTGCGCAGATGCGTGTGCTGGAGCAAGGCTTGGGTGTGCGCCTGTTTGATCGCAGTGGCCGCTCGGCCGTATTAAATGCGGCCGGCCGTCATGCGCTGCCTTTGGCGGAGCAGATGCTGGGGCTGTACACGCAGATGGCGTTGCCGACTTCGGCGGCTGAATGGCAGGGCGAATTGAAAGTTGGGGCGATTGCCTCCGTGCAAACTGGACTGCTGCCAGAGACCTTACCGGCCTTTCGTGTCGCCGCGCCGCGGGTTGAGTTGAAGCTGGTGCCT
>JAWWDH010000473.1:0-2800 GCA_033720015.1 Pseudomonas sp. | reverse complement strand
TTGGTAAAGAATTCATGGAAGGCATCCACGCCACCGGCCACATTTTCGTGCCCGCGGCGGGCATCATGGCCTCCATCCCCTACCTGACCGTGGTCATCGAAAAAGTCTTCGGTCCGTTTTTCAGTGCCCTCGGTGCTGACCCCGCCTTGGCCGCAACCATGATCATCGCCTCAGACATGGGCGGTTATCACCTGGCCTCAGCTCTGGCAGCCAGCAAAGAAGCGCTGGTGATGGCGCTGATTACCGGCTTTATGGGCGGCGCGACCATCGTCTTCTCGATCCCCATGGGCCTGGCGATGCTTGATAAGCGCGACCACAAGTACATGGCGCTGGGCATCATGTCGGGGATTCTGACCATCCCCCTGGGCGTATTGATTGCCAGCGTGATCCTGGCCTTCAGCAACCCGCTGGTCCGCGAGCTGGTTTCAACCAACGGCGAGGCGACCTTCCAACTGGCCTTGGGCCTGAGCAGCATTTTCGCCAACTTGCTGCCGATTCTGATTTTCGTCGTAGCCCTGGCCTTAGGCTTACGCTTTTTGCCGGACATGATGATCAAGGGCTTCATCATCTTCGGCCGCACACTGGATGCGGCGATCAAACTGGTGCTGGTGTTCTCCATCGTCGAATACTTCACCGGGGTATTCAGCCTGGTCTTCGGCGGCTGGGGCTTCCACCCGATTATCGCCGACGCCGAAGACCAGACCCGCGCACTGGAAACGGCCGGCTACATCGGCATCATGCTGGCCGGCGCGTTCCCGATGGTCTATTTGCTGCGCAAATACCTCGGCACGCCGCTGGAAAGCCTGGGCAGCAAGATCGGCCTGAGTGCGGTCGGCAGCGCCGGCATGCTGGCCACCATTGCCAACATCCTGGCCATGTTCCGTTTGGTTCGCTTTATGCCGCCCAAGGACAAAGTGATCAACATCGCCTTCGGCGTGTGCGCCGCCTTCCTTTTGGGCGATCACCTGTCGTTCACCGCTAACTTCCAACCCACCATCATCGTGCCGGTGCTGATTGGCAAGATAAGTGCAGGTTTCCTCGCCGTCGGGTTGGCATACTGGCTGTCGGTGCCCAAGGCCCTGCAACTGGAAGCCGAAGACCGCGCCGCCGGGATCATCGCCGAAGGCGAGTACCTGGATTTGCCAGTCGTCGAACCCCCTGCCCTGACTGGTCAAAACGTAACGGCCTGAATCCGCTGTATTGAGGTGCGCCCGCCCCATAGCAGAACATCGCATGGCGGCGCGCGCACCTCCCTATTTGAAACGGAGAGTTAAATGGCAAGCTTTTCCCATACTGCCGGCGCCATGACTTACCGCTTTGACGACCTCAAAGAAGTCATGGCCAAAGCCAGCCCGGCGCGCTCTGGCGATTTTCTCGCCGGTGTGGCCGCGAGCAATGCCGGTGAGCGAGTCGCGGCGCAGATGGCCCTAGCGGATATTCCACTCAAGCACTTTCTCAATGAAGCGCTGATCCCTTATGAAGACGACGAAGTCACCCGGCTGATTATCGACAGCCATGATGCCGCCGCCTTCGCCCCGGTCAGCCACCTGACCGTCGGTGGCTTCCGCGACTGGTTGCTCGGTGACAGCGCTGACGAAGCCAGCTTGCGCGCGCTGGCACCGGGCCTGACCCCGGAAATGGCCGCGGCCGTGTCGAAGATCATGCGCGTGCAGGATTTAGTACTGGTCGCGCAGAAAATCCGCGTGGTCAGCCGTTTTCGCAACACCGTCGGCCTGCGCGGGCGCATGTCCACCCGCCTGCAGCCCAACCACCCGACCGATGAACCTGCGGGTATCGCCGCGAGCATTCTCGATGGCCTGCTGTATGGCAATGGCGACGCCATGATCGGCATCAACCCGGCCACCGACAGCCTCAGTTCGATCAGCGAAATGCTGCGCATGCTCGATGGCATCATTCAGCGCTATGACATTCCCACCCAGGCCTGCGTGCTGACCCACGTCACCACCTCGATCGAGGCAATCAACCGTGGCGTACCGTTGGACTTGGTGTTCCAGTCGATTGCCGGCACCGAGGCGGCCAACGCCAGCTTCGGCATCAATTTGCAGGTTCTCCAGGAAGGCTACGACGCCGGCCTGTCGCTCAAGCGCGGCACCCTCGGCGACAACCTGATGTACTTCGAAACCGGCCAAGGCAGCGCACTGTCCGCCGGCGCTCACCATGGCCTCGACCAGCAGACCTGCGAAACCCGCGCCTATGCGGTGGCCCGCCACTTCAAACCGTTTTTGGTGAATACCGTGGTCGGCTTTATCGGCCCCGAGTACCTGTACAACGGCAAGCAGATCATCCGCGCCGGCCTGGAAGACCACTTCTGCGGCAAACTGCTGGGCCTGCCGATGGGCTGCGACATTTGCTACACCAACCACGCCGAGGCGGATCAGGACGACATGGACGTGTTGCTGACGTTGCTCGGCGTGGCCGGCATCAACTTCATTATGGGCATTCCCGGCTCCGATGACGTGATGCTCAACTACCAGACCACCTCCTTCCATGACGCGCTGTATGCCCGCCAGAGCTTGGGGCTGAAACCGGCTCCCGAATTCGAAGGCTGGCTGCAGCGCATGGGTATTTTCACTCAGACCGACGGGCCACCGCGCATGGGCAACAGCCTGCCGCCGGCGTTTCGTCAGGCACTGGCGCAGCTTGGTTAATTAAGGAGCCGCTTATGTACGATGACAGCCCACTCAGCGGCGCCAGTGAAAATCCCTGGCAGCAGTTGCGCAACCTGACTCCGGCGCGCATCGCCCTAGGCCGCGCCGGCACCAGCATGCCGACCCGCGCG
>JAWWDH010000472.1:0-2802 GCA_033720015.1 Pseudomonas sp. | reverse complement strand
TATCCAGGTACTGCACCAGCTCATTGTGCAAGCTCTGGTCGCGCTCCAGTTTGCTGTACAGCTCGGCCCGTGTGCTGAGGTCGGCCCAGAAATTCAGGTCGACCATTCTGTGGCCTATTACTTCGTCGGGTTGCCAGCCGAAGGTCTGACTAAAGCTTGAGTTGATTTCCAGGGCAACGCCTTCCGGCATAGTCGTCAGGGCAATTGGATCTGGGCTGGCCTGAAACAGGCTGGAAAATTTGGCTTCTGAGGTAATCAGGCTCTGTTCGCGGCGGACTCGCTCGCTGATATCGATAAGGATGCCCGCCATGCGCTCGGGCTTACCGTCGGCATCACGGTAGAGCTTGGCGGTGCTCTCCAGGTAATGCACTTCTCGGTTGGCATAGATCGCCCGATAAGTAACCTGATAGTCCTCGGCGGTGCCTTGCGCAAGGCTCTGATAGTGCAGGCGCATGGCGTGACGGTCGGCCAGTGGAACGCAGCTGAAAAATTTGCGGAAATCGTCGTGGAACGATTCCTCATTGAGACCGTGAAGTTTCGCCGCGCGGGCCGAGCCGAACAGCATGTTGCTGGGGATATGCCAGTCCCAGGTGCCGAGGGCGGCCGAGTCCAACGCCAGGTCAAGGCGCTCCTGGCTGTCGACTAGAGCTTGTTCCTGAGCGCGTTGCTGGGTGATGTCGCGTAGCGATAGCACCAAGCATGGGCTGTCTTGCAGGCGTATTTCACCGCCGAACAGGCGGTTTATGCGGATGCTGCCGTCACGGTGGTAAAGCGAAACCTCCAGGCCGTTTAGGCTGTTGCTGCTGATCGCATCGATCATTCGCTGGCGATCGTCCATGCATGCCCATATGCCGATCTCCAGGGAGGTACGGCCCAGGGTCTGCTCGCTGGTCCAGCCGAATTGGCGCTGGAAGCCCGCGTTGACTTCGATAAAACGCCCGCTGGCTTTATCGGTGATCACCACGGCGTCGGGACTGTAGTTGAATGCCTGGGCGAACTTTTCTTCGCTGCTGCGCAACGCCTGCTCGCGCGCCTGCTGCTCGCCGATGTCGCGGATTACGCCCATTGCCCGTGGCTTGCCGTCGGCATCCTGTTGCAGGTGGCCGCTGATTTCCAACCAGTGCAGGCTACCGTCAGGCCAGTAAATGCGGTGGCGGACGGTGTGCTTGCTCGGGGTTTTCGTGAGCAGCTGTTTGAACAGTTGCAGGACTTCGCCGCGGTCTTCATCAGGGATCAGCTCGATATAGTCGAGCTGCTTTTGTAGCGGCTGTTTGGGGTCGAAACCGAACAGCGCTTGGGCGCCACGCGACCAGCTGACCCGGCCGCTTTCAAGGTCCCAGTACCAGGCCCCAAGTTTGGCCCCATTTAGGGCGCTTAGCAGGTGCGGCGCATCGTTCCACGTACTCTCAAATTCGGCCGGGTCAAGTGCTGGCACAAACGGCAGAGGCAGGTGACGATCATTGGATTTAACCACGACCAACGCTTCCTCCGTATACGTGGTTTTTCTGGCTGTTGGCTAAGCAACTGAGCTGAGTCATGCAGAAACCTTTCTTATCGTTATGAGCCACGGTAGCCCTTAGGCTGTGGCCAGTGCAAGACCGTCACGCTGAGCGTCGAGCAGGTCCATAAAGGCCCGCGCAGCATTCGATAAGGTGCGCTCGGTGTGCGAAATGTAACCGAGTTGGCGCGTCAGTTGGATGCCGGGTAGTGGCAGGCGCGCCACTTGCTCGTCGAGCATGGTGCGCGGCAGCACGCTCCAGGCCAGGCCGATAGAGACCATCATCTTGATGGTTTCCAGGTAGTTGGTGCTCATGGCGATGTTGGGTGTCAGCCCCTGGGCTTCGAACAGGCGGCGCACGATGTGGTGAGTAAAGGTGTTGCCGCCGGGGAATACCGCGGGATGGTGCGCCACATCGGCCAGGCTGATCGCACCGTTACGCGCCAGTGGGTGCTCGGGAGCCGCGACAAAATCCAGCGGGTCGTCCCACACCGGCACCGCATGCACCGGCTCGCGGGTTTCCGGGGCGAGGGTGATCACGGCCAGCTCGGCGCGACCATGCAGGACCTCTTCATAGGCCACTTCCGAATCGAGAAACTGGATGTCCAGTGCCACCTGCGGGTGCGCTCGAGTAAAGGCGCGCAGCAGTGGCGGCAAGCGGTGCAGGCCAATGTGGTGACTGGTGGCTAAGGTCAGGCGGCCGCAGATCTCGCCGTTCAGGTTGGTCAGCGCGCGGCGTGTATCGTCCAGCACATTGAGAATCTGATAAGCCCGTGGCAGCAGCGCACGGCCGGCCTCGGTCAGGCTCACTTCGCGGCCAAGGCGATCGAACAGGCGCACATTGAGCTGCTGTTCCAGGCTGGCGATGCGCTTGCTGACAGCCGGTTGGGTCAAGTGCAAACGCTCAGCCGCTTCGGAGAAGCTGCCCAGCTCGGCAATCGCAATAAAGGCATTGAGGGTGGCGAGATCCATTTAAGTGGCCTTGGTGGTGTGCTGAGGGTATGCAGTGCAGTGCTGTAATCTATCTGTATTCCTTGTGGGAATCCATAAGATGAAAAATATGAATTTGAGTAATTTGTGTTAAGTCCATAGGATTACCACATAAGCCAAAGGGCTATTTGCCCGGGCACAGAAACACGCTAACGAGGGAATCGCTGATGGCTGGCAAAACGCTCTACGACAAGCTCTGGGAAATGCACGAAGTGAAGCGCCGTGACGATGGTTCGTCGCTGATCTACATCGACCGCCATATCCTCCACGAAGTGACCTCGCCGCAGGCCTTCGAAGGGTTGCGTCTGGCCAGC
>JAWWDH010000471.1:0-2811 GCA_033720015.1 Pseudomonas sp. | reverse complement strand
GAAGAGAGCGCCGAGGAAATGGCCGGTTTTGCCGAAGCCGTGCGTGCGCGCCTACACGCGCCCGCAATCCAGGTCGACCTCGATTGGCCGAGCTACGCCGGCAAAAAACGTCATTTGCCCTGGTTTTTGCTGGCCGCCAAAGCCCTGGCTGGCAGCGGTATACGCATACTGCTGCATGGCGGCGGCCCGCACACCGCCGGACGCCTGTACAGCGAACAACTGCTCGAAACCTTACGCATCCCGCTGTGCCGCAACTGGAGCAGCGTCGAGCAGGCGCTGAATCAACAGCAACTGGCGTTTATTCCTCTCGGAGATTGGATGCCACAACTGCAGCGGATGATTGACCTGCGCAATATCCTCGGCCTGCGCTCACCGATTCACTCCCTGGCGCGCATCCTCAACCCGCTGGGTGCGCGCTGCGGCCTGCAGAGCATCTTCCACCCGGGGTATCAGGCGGTGCATCGCCAGGCCAGCCAGTTACTGGGCGATACGGCCATAGTGATTAAAGGTGAAGGCGGCGAAATCGAGATCAACCCGGACGCCACTAGCCACCTGTATGGCACAGTCAATGGTGAGAATTGGGATGAAGAGTGGCCCGCCATGTCGGCACAGCGCCACGTCAAGCCAGGCTCGCTGGAGCCTGCTCATCTCGGCGCATTTTGGCGCGGCGAAGTAACCGATGATTACGGCCTGCTGGCGATCATCAGCACCATGGCGCTGGCTTTACGCGCACTGGGTGAGCCGCGCGCAACGGCATTCAGCCGCGCTGAGCAGCTCTGGGCCGCGCGAGATCAGCACCTGCTTTGAGCGTCTTCAAACCAGGCCAGCTTCTCGCGTAGCTGCACCACTTCGCCGACTATCACCAGAGTCGGCGCATGCACTTCATGCGCCGCTACCAGTTCAGCCAGGTTGGCCAATGTGCCGGTAAATACCCGCTGGTTCTGCGTGGTGCCCTGCTGGATCAACGCCGCTGGCGTTGTCGCGGCGCGGCCGTGAGCAATCAGCTGCTGGCAAATCGTTGGCAGCCCGACCAGGCCCATATAAAACACCAAGGTCTGACTGGATGCCGTGAGCTCACCCCAGGGCAAATTGCTGCTGCCATCTTTCAGATGCCCCGTCACAAAGCGCACTGATTGCGCATGATCACGGTGGGTCAGCGGAATCCCGGCATAAGCGGCGCAGCCCGACGCTGCGGTGATGCCCGGCACCACCTGAAACGGAATACCGTGAGCGGCCAGCTCTTCGATTTCTTCACCGCCGCGGCCGAAAATAAACGGATCACCGCCCTTCAAACGCAGCACCCGCTTACCTTCTTTGGCCAAGGTGACCAGGCGCTGGTTGATTTGCTCTTGCGGTACGGCATGCTCGGCGCGCTGCTTGCCTACATAGATGCGCTCGGCATCACGGCGACACAGTTCGAGAATCGCCGGAGCGACCAGGCGATCGTAAAGCACCACGTCGGCTTGCTGCATCAGACGCAAGGCGCGGAAGGTCAGTAGGTCCGGATCACCCGGCCCCGCACCCACCAAGTACACCTCGCCCAATGCGCGCGGTGCAATCCCGGCAATCTTCTCTTCCAGCAAGCGTTGACCTTCCTGCAGTTTGCCGGCAAACACGCTTTCGGCTACCTGGCCCTGGAACACATCCTCCCAGAACACGCGGCGCTGCTGCACATCGGGGAACAAACCTTTGACCTGAGCGCGGAAACGCTTGGCCAAACCGGCCAGCTGGCCATAGGTGGCGGGAATCCACGTCTCAATCTTGGCGCGGATCAAACGCGCTAGAACTGGGGCATCGCCACCACTGGTAATCGCCACGATCAAGGGCGAGCGGTCAACGATGGCCGGGAAAATCACGCTGCAGAGCTTCGGCGCGTCCACCACGTTAACGGGAATACCCAGGGCCTGGGCCTGCTGGGATATGTCAGCGTTCAGCGGCTCATCATCGGTGGCCGCGATGATCAACGCCACCCCTTGCAGGTCGATCGACTGATAGTCGCGAAGCAGCACTTCGCCATGGCTGGCCACGGCCATTTCGCGCAATTCTTCACGAATATCGGGCGCCACCACCCGTAGCTTGGCGCCGGCATCGCTGAGCAAGCGTGCCTTACGCAGCGCAACTTCGCCGCCGCCGACCACCAACACCAGGCGATCCTGCAATTTGTGGAACAGGGGCAGAAAATCCATCACGCTCGCTCTCGATCGGGTAAACAAAACGGGGCGGCATAGGCCACCCCGTAACGTGTAACTGAAGCCGGCTTAGCCGATAACTTCAATGCCGCCCATATAGGGCTTCAATACGTCCGGCACACGGATGCTGCCGTCGGCCTGCTGATAGTTTTCCAACACCGCCACCAAGGTGCGACCCACTGCCAGGCCTGAACCATTGAGGGTGTGCAACAGCTCTGGCTTGCCAGTTTCCGGGTTGCGATAGCGCGCTTGCATGCGCCGCGCCTGGAAATCACCACAGTTGGAGCAAGAGGATATTTCGCGGTACTTGTCCTGGCTTGGCACCCAGACTTCCAGGTCGTAGGTTTTAACTGCACTGAAACCCATGTCGCCGGTGCAAAGTGCCAATTTACGGTAAGGCAGTTCAAGCAACTGCAACACGCGCTCGGCGTTGGCAGTCAGGCTTTCCAATGCATCAAAAGACTGGCTCGGCTCAACGATCTGCACCATCTCAACCTTGTCGAACTGATGCTGGCGGATCATCCCGCGGGTGTCGCGACCGGATGCGCCCGCCTCACTACGGAAGCACGGCGTGTGTGCGACTAGCTTTAGTGGGAGCTGCTTAGGGTCGAGAATCTCGCCG
>JAWWDH010000470.1:0-2814 GCA_033720015.1 Pseudomonas sp. | reverse complement strand
TCGACGACATCAGCGCCCAGCAGGGTGTGAAAGTGCCAGGCAAAGTGAACCTGGGGAATACCTTAAGTTTCGGCCTGGGCGTGGCCTTCGCGCTAAACGAGAAGATGAGCCTGGCCATGTCGTTTTCCGAGCTGATCTCGCAGAAAAGCCGGATCAAGCCTGACGGCGGCGATTGGCAATCAGTGGATAACAGCAACTACAACGCGGCCTACTTCAACGTCGGCATGACCTTCGCACCGACAGCGAATATGAGCATCGTACCTAATCTATCGATTGGCCTGACCCCCGATGCTCCGGACTTCAGCTTTAGCATCAAATTCCCCTACTACTTCTAGCGAACACCTTAGGTATTTCTGTAACCATCAAAGCTTAGCCCCCGCACTGCGGGGGCTTTACCTATCTAAAAATCTCGGCTGGCATGTCGTATGAAGGCCAGTAGGCCTTATCCCTTCAATTGATGCTTGTGCAGCAGGCGATACAGGGTGGGCCTGGAGATACCCAGTGCACGGGCCGCCTGACTGAGGTTCTGCGAGTACTGCATGAGCGCATCACCAACGGCCTGACGCTCGGCACGCAGCTTGTAGTCTTCAAGGGTACCCAGTAACGGGGGCTGCTTGATGACTCGGTCAAGACCGATATCTTCGGCTTCAATCTGTTTCCCCTCGGCGATGACCAACCCACGCCTGACCCTGTTGGCCAACTCGCGCACATTACCCGGCCAGTGGTGCGAGGCCATGGCCAGCAGTGCAGCATGGCTGAAGCGCCGAGGGCGGCGGCCGGCCTCGACACTGAACAGGTTGGTAAAGTGACTGGCCAGGAGAGGCACATCAAGCATGCGCTCGCGCAAAGGCGGCACCTGCACCTGCAACACGTTAAGACGGTAGTAAAGGTCTTCACGAAACGTACCGTTGGCAACAGCCTCCTCCAGATTGATGTGGGTCGCAGCAATGACCCGCACATTGACCGAAATCGAGCGTGACCCGCCAACCCGCTCAATGGTCATTTCCTGCAGAAAGCGCAGCAAATTGGCTTGCATCTCCAGTGGCAGATCACCGATCTCATCAAGAAATAGCGTGCCCCCATCGGCAGATTCGATGCGCCCAATCTTGCGCTGGTGGGCACCGGTAAATGCGCCCTTTTCGTGACCGAAGAGCTCCGACTGGATAAGGTTTTCCGGGATTGCACCACAGTTGATAGCCACTGAGGGCATCTTGGCGCGTGCAGACATCCGGTGCAGAGTACGGGCTACCAACTCTTTGCCAGTGCCGCTTTCACCGCGGATCAGTACCGGCGAATCAGTCGGCCCGAGTTTCTCCATCAGTTTGCGCAAGCCACGCATCGATACACTTTTGCCGAGTAGCTCATGGTTCTCGTCAGCCAGGAACTTGTCACTCTTTTCGCGCAGATGGGCCATGCCACAAGCACGCCCAAGGGTGACGAGCATCCGCTCCAGATCAACCGGCATCGTATGAAAATCAAAAAACCACTCACTGATAAAGTCGCATAACTTGTTTTTGGACATATCTTTGGCACTGACCAACGCTACCCATTCGGCCACATTGCCCGCAATCACAGCCTTGATTTCGTCCAGACGTGAAAGTAATCCTGAGTGGAAACAGAGCATGCCAACCTGGCATGGATGCGAACCTGCATCGCTTAATGAGCGCGCCTCGACCAGCCAGCCCGACGCACGCAAACGTGGAAACAAACCTCGACATTCCTCACACGGCTCAATCACTAACAGCCGGCGAGGTTCAATTTCAACTGGGCGCATGCAAACCTCACTCTATAGTCAAAAAACCAGCCAGCACCTAGACCAATGCATTGAAAGTAGCAATAAATTGACAGACCCGACGGATTGATTCGCATTAGAGACTCCGCGGCTTGTTGCGCTTATCGCGCTGCGGGAGAGAGTATTGTCACGCCTGAGAGCGCTTTAAATAAGCACAGCACACGCCATACACGCGCACAACTCAGGCAAAAACCATGCGATTGCAACAACGGCCGCTATCGAGCGCTACAATGCGGCGAGTATTTAACCAGCAGAGTCTTGCATGCCTAGTTCATCCCCGCTGAACCGCCAATGGTCCTTGATCGTGCTGCTGCTGGTTCTGCTCGGCAGTGGCTTTCTCGTCACCTCCTTGGCCAGCTACTACGCGGCCCTCGACTCAATTCGAGCGGGGATCGTCAACACCGAACTGCCACTGACCTCGGATAACGTCTATTCGGAAATCCAGAAGGACCTGGTCAGGCCCATCCTGATTTCCTCGATGATGTCCCGCGACACCTACATGCGCGACTGGGTGCTCGGCGGCGAACAAGATGCCGAGCAGATCACCCGCTACCTGCGTGAAGTGCAAGAGCATTACGCCACCGTCACCAGTTTCTTTGTCTCCGCGAAAACCCACACCTACTACCAGGCCAAAGGCGTGCTCAAGCAGGTCAATGAAGCCGAGCCGCGCGATGACTGGTATTTCCGCGTGCGTGATATGCACGCGCCTTACGAAATTAATGTCGACGTCGACTTGGCCAACGACGACCGCATGACCGTCTTTATCAACTACAAGGTGTTTGACTACGAGCAGCGCTTTATCGGGGCCACTGGCGTAGGCCTGACCGTGGATGCGGTGGTCAAACTGATCGACACGTATCAGCAGCGCTATAACCGCAGCGTGTACTTTGTCGACACCGAAGGGCGCCTGGTACTTACCGGAGCCAGCGGTGGCCCGATGGGGGCACGTGTTGGCCAGTCGCTCAACGAAATCTCCGGCCTGGAGGCGCTGATGGCCAAGCTGCCGCAGCCGCAAAGCGGCG
>JAWWDH010000469.1:0-2822 GCA_033720015.1 Pseudomonas sp. | reverse complement strand
GTCAAACGCTGCGACAAACGAACTGGCACCAAAGCCATGCGATTACTCCTGCTGCACAAAGTAGATTCTTATAGTTACGGCTAGAACAGGGTAAAACCCTCCCCCGTTTCATCAGCAAATCAGATAGCGCACTCGGTAAACGGCGCCATAAGTAAGACTGCATGGCCAGAGTCTATAGATGAATTAGCCCCATGGGCGGTTTCAGCCAGTTTATCCAGGCCGCAAAACTTACCGGGCGTGCAAACAGCGCCTGCCGCGTCCGCCGGGCAAGAACCTAATAGCGTGTAGGTCGGCAAACGCTTCGTCGATCTGCGCCATTCACTCAGGGCCAAGGCCAAAAACGCTACCTGCTCCACCTACGTGCTCATTTTCCTGCGCGACTCAGTCCGCTAAGCTCCGGAATACTCCACACCGCACAAGGATGCCCACCATGCTTCGTTTAATGTCCCTGGCCGCCGGCCTTGCTCTTTCCACTAGCGTATTCGCCCTGTCCCTGGCCGACCTGAGCCAAAGCGACGCCAGCGGCGGCCTCAAAGACGCCCTCACCCAAGGTGCCAAAGTGGCCGTACAGCAACTGGGTAAACCTGGCGGCTTCAGCAACAACCCGGACGTACGCATCGAACTGCCGGGCAACCTCGGCAAGGCCGCCAGAACCATGAAAATGATGGGCATGGGCGCGCAAGTCGATCAGCTTGAAGCGAGCATGAACAAAGCCGCCGAAGCCGCCGTCCCACAAGCCCAGGCGCTGCTGGTGGATTCGGTGAAGAAAATGACCGTGCAAGACGCCAAAAGCATCCTCAGCGGCCCGCAAGACTCCGCCACCCAATACCTCAATAAAACCAGCCGCGACCAGATCCGCGCCAAATTCCTGCCCATCGTCAAACAAGCCACCGACCAGGTCGGCCTGGCCCAGCAATACAACAGCTTCGCCGGCCAGGCCGCGAGCTTCGGCGTGATCGACGCGAAAAGCGCGAATATCGAGAGCTATGTAACCGAGCAGGCGCTGGACGGCCTGTTCAGCATGATTGCCGAGCAAGAAGCCAGCATCCGCCAGAACCCGGCCGGTGCGGCGACCAGCTTGGCGAAGAAGGTGTTTGGGGCGTTGTAAGAAGAGTTGGATGGATGTGAAAAAGCCAAAGCAGAAGTACCGCGGCCAAGGCCGCTCCTACAGGATTGCGGAAGCCCCGTAGGATGGGTTGAGCAGCGCGATACCCATGCGGTTAATTGCCTGGTTGATGGGTATCGCTGCGCTCAACCCATCCTACGCAGCGCGCCATATCCATATTCAATCCGAAACAACAAAGCTCGCGGTTAAAGCCCCTCCCACGGGCTGCCCTTACTGCCAGGCCCGAAAAGCAAAACCCCGCCAATATAGCGGGGTCTTGTCAGTCCGGTGTCAGGCTTGTTCCGGCTGGGCCACCAGCACATCATTCTGATCACGGCTCCACTGCGGCAGCAGCGTGCCGATCAGCATACCGGCCATGCTGAACAGCAGGCCCGCCAGCTGCGGCGGCCAGAACGCCGCTTCGCTCCAGGTCAGCTCCAGATAGATCCACGACACCAGGCCAAAGGCGATGGCAACCAACGCCCCCTGGGTGGTCGCACGCTTCCAGAACAACCCGGCGAACAATGGCACCACGGCCGCTACCAGCGTCACCTTGTAGGCATTACCAACCATCTCGTAGATGCTCGCATCCGAGTACAGGGCAAACGTCAGGGTCGCCACCGCGCACACAAAGATGATGCAGCGCATCAGCAACAGGTACTGCTTGTCAGTGAGCACCGGCAAAAAGCGCTTGAGCACGTTCTCAGTCAGGGTCACCGAAGGGGCCAGCAGGGTGCCGGACGCGGTGGACATGATCGCCGAGAGCAACGCACCGAAGAACATGATCTGGGCGAACAGCGGGGTTTTATCAAGAATCAGCAGCGGCAGGATCATCTGCGAATCTTCAGCCAGCCACTTTTCGACCAGCGCCGGGTCGATCATCGAGGCGGCGTAGACCAGGAAGATCGGCAGCATGCAGAAGCCCAAGTAGAACACCGCGCCGGTCATCGAAGCGCGCGCCGCAATGTTCTCGCTCTTGGCCGACATCACCCGCTGGTACACGTCCTGCTGGGGGATGGAGCCGAGCATCATGGTTACCGCAGCGCCGATAAAGGCGACGATATCCTTGGGCTCGAAGGCATGCATAAAGGTGAACTTGCCTTCGCTGGCGGCCTTGCTGATGACCAGGTCGGCGCCACCAGCCATGTCGCTGAACAGCCAGACCAGGTAGATCAGGCCGACGACGATGACGATCATCTGGAAGAAGTCAGTCAGGGCAATCGACCACATGCCGCCAAACAGGGTGTACAGCAGCACGATAAAGGTGCCGAGGAACATGCCTTGAGTGGTGCTGATGCTGCCGTCGGAGATGACGTTGAACACCAGGCCGAGAGCGATCAGTTGCGCGGCGATCCAGCCCAGGTAGGACATCACGATGACCAGGCTGATGATCAGTTCGACCTGCGGCCCGAAGCGTTTCTTGAAGTAGTCACCGATGGTCAGCAGGTTCATTCGGTACAGCGGCCGGGCGATGATCAGGCCGACCAGAAACAGGCAGCCGAACGAGCCGAACGGGTCTTCGACAATGCCGGCAAAGCCTTCTTCAAGAAAAGTCGCGGGGATGCCCAGCACAGCCTCGGAGCCAAACCAGGTGGCAAACACCATGGCCGCGACGATGGGGAAGCCCATGCTACGTCCACCCGAGGCGAAATCACGGGTGTTATGGACGCGAGTGGAGGCGTAGAAACCGATGCCAACAGTCACCAGTAGATAGAGC
>JAWWDH010000468.1:0-2823 GCA_033720015.1 Pseudomonas sp. | reverse complement strand
CGACCTCGACCAACTCAAAAGCCCGACCCTCACAGGATTTACCCAGGTGCGCCAAGGCCTTCTTGAAGACCGCCGGTTGCGGCCGCTCGGCTTCTTCAAATAGCTCGAACAAACGCTCCAGCGACTGCGGTTTGCCGGAGGCCAGCAGAAAGGCTTCAAGCAGGCTGGCCAGCTCACGAGGTTCATTAAGGTTCATGCTTATTCAGCCCGTGCACGCACATGGATGGGCCCGAAAGCCTCGTTTTGCACCAGTTCGACCAAGGACTCCTTGATCAACTCCAGCACCGCCATAAATGTCACCACCACGCCGAGCTTGCCCTCTTCTGCGCTGAACAGGCTCACAAACGGCACAAAAGCACCGCCCTTAAGGCGCTCAAGCACTTCACTCATCCGCTCGCGGGTCGACAGTGTTTCACGGGTGACTTGATGACTTTCAAACATGTCGGCGCGGCGCAAGACCTCGGCCATCGACAACAGCACCTCTTCCAGGCTGACATCCGGCAACAGCTTGCGGGCACGCGCTTCGGGGGCATCCAGTCGCGGCACGGTGAGGTCTCGCCCGACCCGGCTGAGCCCGTCGATACCTTCCGCCGCCGCTTTGTAACGCTCGTATTCTTGCAAGCGGCGGATCAGCTCGGCACGCGGGTCGTCTTCTTCGGCCTCAACCTCGCTGGAGCGCGGCAAGAGCATGCGTGACTTGATCTCGGCGAGCATGGCGGCCATCACCAAGTACTCGGCAGCCAGCTCCAGGCGTACCGACTGCATCAGCTCGACATAGCCCATGTACTGGCGGGTAATTTCCGCCACGGGGATGTCTAGGACATCGATATTCTGTTTACGAATCAGGTACAGCAGCAGATCCAGCGGGCCTTCGAAGGCCTCGAGAAACACTTCCAAGGCATCCGGCGGGATATACAGGTCCAGCGGCATTTCGGTGACCGCCTGGCCATACACCAAGGCAAATGGCAGCTCCTGCTGGGCATTGGCCTGACTATCGGGGTGTTCCTCGGGCGGCTCGCTGGACATGGTGACTCTCGACAGTAGGTTCAGCGGTAATTCAGGCCAAGGGCAAGACGCACTTCGCTAAGGGTTTCACGTGCTTCGGAACGTGCGCGATCGGCGCCATCGGCGAGAATCTGCCGGACCAGATCAGGGCTGTCCTGATAATCACCAGCGCGCGCCTGCAAAGGCTGCAGTTCTAGCTGCACAGCTTCGATCAGCGGACCCTTGCACTCTAGGCAGCCAATCCCGGCGCTGCGGCAGCCTTGCTGCACCCACTCGCAGGTCTGGCTGCTGGAATACGCCTGATGCAACGGCCACACCGGACAATTGGCCGGATTGCCCGGGTCATCACGGTGCACCCGCGCCGGGTCCGTCGGCATACGGCGGATCTTTTCTTCAATCGCCGGCGCGCTGTCGCGCAGGAAGATCGCGTTGTTGTTGGACTTGGACATTTTGCCGCCATCAAGCCCGAGCAACTTGGGCGTCTCACCCAGCAGGGCTTGCGGCTCTACCAGGAGAATTTTGCCGCCCCCTTCCAGGTAGCCGAACAGCCGCTCGCGGTCGCCCAGGGTGATATTCTGCTGCTCCTCGAGCAGGGCGCGGGCCTTCTCCAGCGCCTCGTGGTCGCCCTGCTCCTGGAAGGCCTTGCGCAGGTTGTTGTAGAGCTTGGCCGCCTTTTTACCCATCTTCTTCACCGCCGCCTCGGCCTTCTCCTCGAAGCCTGGCTCGCGGCCGTAGAGGTGGTTGAAGCGGCGAGCCACCTCGCGGGTCAGCTCCACGTGCACCACCTGGTCCTCGCCCACCGGCACCTGGGTGGCGCGGTAGATGAGGATATCGGCGCTCTGCAGCAGCGGATAGCCGAGGAAACCGTAGGTGGCCAGGTCCTTCTCCTTGAGTTTCTCCTGCTGGTCCTTATAGGTCGGCACCCTCTCCAGCCAGCTCAGCGGCGTTATCATCGACAACAGGGTATGCAGCTCGGCATGCTCAGGCACTTTCGACTGGATGAACAGCTTGGCCGAACCCGGGCTGATACCTGCCGCCAGCCAGTCGACCACCATCTCCCAGGTGCTCTGCTCGATGACAGAAGGATCCTCATAGCGAGTGGTGAGCGCATGCCAGTCAGCCACGAAGAAGAAGCATTCGTATTCATGCTGCAACTGTACCCAGTTCTTGAGTACGCCATGATAGTGACCGAGGTGAAGACGCCCGGTCGGACGCATGCCGGATAAAACACGCTGATGTTGAGTAGCTACTGTATTCAAGCCTAAAAAGTCCTCTTGTTTTTCAATTTGTTTCCGATGTTATACCCAGTGTTGCGCCATGTTGGTACGTGATCACCCTGGTTTATAAGTTGAAAAGGTAGCCGACGATACCGACAAAGTGTTCGACCAACGGCCACATAACTTTACCGAGTATACCGCTTACCAGTAAAACGATAACGATGATCATGCCATAGGGTTCCAGGCGCATATAGGGTAATGCGATAGACCGTGGCAGTATCCCTGCCAGCACGCGACCACCGTCCAGCGGCAATATCGGCAACAGGTTCAGTACCATCAGAACCACGTTGATGATAATACCGGCCTGCCCCATTGCGTAGAAATACGCCGCCAGTTCCGACGCTCCGAGTATCGATCCCATGAGCACGATAAACAGGGCCCAGCCACAGGCCATGATGAAGTTGGATAGAGGCCCGGCAACAGCAACCAACGCCATATCCAGCAGCGGCGACTTGAAATAGCGCGGTTCGACAGGCACCGGTTTCGCCCAGCCCATGATGATCGGGCTTACCATCGCCAGTATCATCGGTACCACGATGGT
>JAWWDH010000467.1:0-2826 GCA_033720015.1 Pseudomonas sp. | reverse complement strand
GCCAGCAGCAAAACCAGAACGGCCAGACTTCTCCAGCGTGGACGGCGAGGGTGGGGTGACGGGACTGGCATGCGCTTACTCGGGCAATGGCATTGGTTGAGAGTGGCGCTTATGCAATAAACGGGCAAGCTCGCTTATATCGCCACTACGCAAAGCGGTCATCCAGCCACCGCGCTACCGGCCGTAATGAGTAGGCCGGCGATGCAGGCCATTAACGAACAGTCAGGCAGTCGTTCAGCGCGCTCTGCCAGGTGGGCAGTTGTATGCGCCAGTCCTGTTGCAGCTGGCTGCAGTTCAGGCGCGAGTTAAGCGGGCGCTGTGCGGGGGTCGGGTAAGCGCTGCTGGGTATTGGCTGCAGCGTTGCCACGGGCTTTCCCTGGCCTTGCAGGTGCGCGGCAATCGCGCTGGCGAAACCGAACCAGCTGGTCTCGCCCAGCGCGGTCAGGTGATACACCCCCCAAGGCCCGGCGTGACCGCTGCGCCAATGCTCAATCAATTGCGCTGTGGCCTGGGCAATGCTCCCGGCCCAGGTTGGCGCGCCGATTTGGTCGGCGACGATATTCAGCGTTTCGCGCTCCTGCAGCAGGCGCTGCATGGTGAGCAGGAAATTTTTGCCGTGCTGCGAATACACCCAGCTGGTGCGCAGAATCAGGTGCATGCCGCCAACCGCCTGGATCGCCTGTTCCCCGGCCAGCTTGCTGCGGCCGTAGACGCTCAGTGGCTGGGTGGTATCGCTTTCGCGGTAAGGCTCGGCTTGACGGCCATCGAAGACATAGTCGGTGGAGTAATGAATCAGCGGAATATTTAGCTCGGCGGCGGCTTCAGCAAGGATGCCGGGCGCTATGGCGTTGATCGCAAAGGCCAGTTCGGGCTCGCTCTCGGCCTGATCGACCGCGGTGTGCGCGGCGGCATTGATGATCAGCGCAGGATGCAGGCTGAGGACGTGCTGGCGAATCTGTTCAGGTTTGGCGAGATCCAGTTGGTCGCTGCCCAGTACCGTCAGCTCGCATGTGCCGCTGAGGCAGCGCTGCAGCTCCTGACTGACCTGGCCATGTTTTCCGAGCAATAGAATCCTCATGGGAAAACCTGCGCGTCGACAAAGTTGAGGCCGGCCTGGTCTTTGGCTGATAGTTGCGGTGCCTCATCTAGCGGCCAGTTTATGGCCAGCGTTGGGTCATCCCAGCGAATGCAGCGTTCATGCTCAGGCGCGTAATAATCGGTGGTTTTATAGAGAAACTCGGCGAAATCGCTGAGCACCACAAAACCATGGGCAAAGCCTTCCGGCACCCACAGTTGGCGGTTGTTGGCGGCGGACAGATGCACGCCGACCCAGCGACCGAAGGTGGGCGAGCTGCGGCGCAGGTCCACGGCGACGTCATACACTTCACCGGCCGTGACCCGCACCAGTTTGCCCTGCGCTTGCTGCACTTGGTAATGCAGGCCACGCAACACGCCGCGCTGTGAGCGCGAGTGGTTGTCCTGGACAAACTCGCGCTGCAGGCCGGTGGCTTCGGCGAAACTGCGGGCATTGAAGCTCTCGTAGAAGAACCCGCGCTGATCGCCGAACACCTTGGGCTCGAGAATGATCACCTCGGGGATGTCAGTGGCGATAGCCTGCATACTCACTCCTCGGCCAGTTTGAACAGGTATTGGCCGTAGCCGGTTTTACCGAAAGCGTTGGCTTGTACCAGCAGTTGTTGCCGATCAATCCAGCCCTGTTGATAGGCGATTTCTTCCAGGCAGGCGACCTTCAAGCCCTGGCGATGTTCAATGGTTTGCACGTACTGCGAGGCTTCCAGCAGGCTGTCGTGGGTGCCGGTATCGAGCCAGGCGAAGCCGCGGCCGAAACGCTCGACACGCAAGTCGCCGCGCTGCAGGTAGGCGTTGTTGACGTCGGTGATCTCCAATTCGCCGCGTGGCGAGGGTTTAACCGCCTTGGCGATCTCGATCACGTCGTTGTCGTAGAAATACAGACCTGTGACCGCGTAGCTGGATTTCGGCAGCGTGGGTTTTTCTTCGATGGAAATGGCTTTACCTTGGGGGTCGAACTCGACCACGCCGAAGCGCTGCGGGTCATTAACCCAGTAGCCAAAGACCGTAGCCCCTTTGGGTTCAGCGGCCGCGCGCAGCAGTTTCTCGGTGAAGTGCTGACCATGGAAAATATTGTCGCCGAGGATCAGGCAAACCGAATCGCCGCCAATGAAGTCTTCACCCAAGACAAAGGCCTGGGCCAAACCGTCGGGCGAGGGCTGCTCGATGTATTCAAAGCGCACGCCAAACTGGCTGCCATCGCCAAGCATCTTGCGAAAATTCGGTAAGTCCTGCGGCGTAGAAATAATCAGGATGTCACGCACACCAGCGAGCATCAGCACCGAAATCGGGTAGTAGATCATCGGCTTGTCGTAGATCGGCAGCAGCTGCTTGGATACCCCTAGGGTGATGGGGTGCAGGCGGCTGCCGGAACCGCCGGCGAGAATGATGCCTTTCATTGTGCTGCTCCTTAAAGTGCGCCGAGGCGTTCGCGCTGGTAGCTGCCATCTTGCACGCGACGGCACCAGTCAAGGTTATCCAGATACCAGAGCACGGTTTTACGTAAACCGCTGGCGAAGGTTTCTTCAGGCTTCCAGCCCAGGTCGCGCTCGATCTTGCTGGCGTCGATGGCGTAGCGCAGGTCATGGCCGGGTCGGTCGGTGACAAAGGTTATCAAACTCTCACAGGGCGCATGCGGTAAGTCGGGACGCAACCGGTCGACAATCCGACAGATCGTCCGCACGACATCCAGATTCTTCCTCTCGATATTGCCGCCGATATTGTAGACCTCGCCTG
>JAWWDH010000466.1:0-2828 GCA_033720015.1 Pseudomonas sp. | reverse complement strand
ATGACGCTGTTTGAGGCCTGCGCGCATGCTGCGTTGCAGGCGCTCGGCGAGGGCCTGCAAGCGCTGGTCGAGCAGTTTCAGGTTGCGCTCCGGATGCACGCTGAGCAGCCGGGTGTGTAGCTGGGTTAGGCGCTCGCGACGATTATTCAGCTGGCGCGTGAAGGCGCGGCTCAGGCGCATCTCCAGGTCGTCGATGCGCTGGGCATGCTGGCGCAGGCGTTCGCCAGGGTGGCGTAAGCGCCGCTGCAAACCGTCGAGGCGCATGCGTTCGCGCTCCAGGCGGTGTTGCATGCGCAGGGTCAGGCGACGCTTGAGGGTATACAGGCGTTGCAGCAGTTCGCTGCTGTCCGGAGCCAGCAGTTCGGCGGCGGCCGAGGGCGTAGGCGCGCGGACGTCGGCGACAAAGTCAGCGATGGAAACATCGGTTTCATGGCCCACGGCGCTGACGATCGGGGTTTGGCAGGCGGCAATGGCGCGGGCCACCGGTTCTTCGTTGAAGCACCAGAGGTCTTCCAGCGAGCCGCCGCCGCGGGCCAGGATCAATGCATCGAAGCCCTTGGTGTCGGCCAGAGCCAGTGCGCGGACGATCTGCGCGGTGGCTTCACGGCCTTGCACGGCCGTGGGGATCAGGGTCAGCTCGACCTGCGGGGCGCGGCGGCGAAATACGCTGATGATGTCGCGGATCACCGCGCCGGTCGGCGAGCTGATAATGCCGATGCGTTTCGGGTGGGTGGGCAGGACGATTTTCTGCTCGGCCGAAAACAGTCCTTCGGCGCTGAGTTTTTCCTTCAGTGCTTCGAAGGCCAGGCGCAGTGCGCCATCGCCGGCCGGCTCGACCGCATCGAGAATCAGCTGGTAGTCACCGCGCCCCTCAAACAGCGAAACCTTGCCGCGCACTTTCACCGCGAGGCCATCGCGCAGCGCTTGGCGCACTTTGGCGGCGTTTTGCCGGAACAGCGCGCAACGTACCTGGGCCTGACTATCTTTAAGGGTGAAGTAGATGTGCCCGGACGCCGGCTTGGCCAGGTTGGAAATTTCACCTTCCACCCAGATGCCGCCGAACACATCTTCCAGCAGCAGGCGCGCGCGGTTGTTCAATTGACTGACGCTGAGCACTTCGCGGTCGAGGTTCAGGCGTTGGAAGGGGTCTTTGATCATGCTCGGCATGATAAAGACTTTAACCGGGCAGGCCATAGCGGATTGACCTTGACCGAGCGTGCCAGCCGATTAAGCTGCGCGCCTTTATCCATGCAGAGCCTGTCATGAACGAGCAGCAAGCGATCATCGTGCCGCAGATTTCCAGCTTTCCCGGCCACGAGGCGCGGGCGCGGCTGATCGTGCGTTGGCTGGTCAAGCAGAACATCATCGCAGAGCAGCTCTCGACCTGCGGGCGTACTTACCAGCACATGGCCTACGGCATTGCCGAGGGCGCGCGACGGGTGGTTGAACGACCGCAATTGCTGCCCTATGGGCAAGCGGTGCATGGCCTGGAGATTATCTACAAACGCTGCATCTATACCCCGACCACCGATTTTCTTGAGGAAGCAGGCTGCGCGCAGTGCCGTAAGGAAGTCGGCGGGCCACTGTTCGACAGCCTGGAAGAGTGGATGCCCGGCCACACCGACAACTTCACCTGCCCGCGCTGTGGGCATGAAGATGACATTAATGGGTTTTTGTTCCTGCAGCCCTGCGGTTTCTCCAACCTGGGATTTATCTTCAACAACTGGGCGGATGCCGGCTTTAAAGCCAGTTTTCTCGACGAGTTCGCCGCGCGCTTGGGCTATCCGATCTCTTTGGTGCGGGTCGACTTGTAGGGCGCGATGCCCGGCGTGTGAATGTTTGGAGTGGTTTATCAATACTTTGCGTTGAGTGCAGGGGGGCGTCTGAGTATAATGGCGCGCTTCCAATTTTCCCGTCCGGGAGCCCCCGCCATGCTGCGTATCAGTCAAGAAGCTCTTACCTTCGACGACGTTCTACTTATTCCAGGTTATTCCGAAGTTCTGCCGAAGGATGTCAGCCTTAAAACACGCCTGACCCGTGGCATTGAACTGAATATTCCCCTGCTCTCTGCTGCTATGGATACCGTGACTGAAGCCCGTCTGGCGATTGCCATGGCTCAGGAAGGCGGCATCGGCATCATCCACAAGAACATGACCCCCGAGCAGCAAGCGCTCGAAGTGCGCAAGGTCAAGCGTTATGAGTCCGGTGTGGTCAAAGACCCGATCACCATCGAGGCCGACGCCACTGTGGGTGATTTGTTCGACCTGACTCGGCAGAACAACATCTCCGGCGTGCCGGTGCTGCACCACGGTGATCTGGTCGGCATCGTCACCAGCCGTGACGTGCGCTTTGAGACCAACATGCGCGCCACGGTGCGCGATGTGATGACGCCAAAAGAGCGTCTGGTCACGGTCAAAGAGGGTGAAGACACCCAGACTGTGCGCAAGCTGCTGCACAAGCACCGCATCGAGCGCGTGCTGATCGTCGATGAGCAATTTCGCCTCAAAGGCATGATGACGGTCAACGACATCGAAAAAGCCAAGGCCTACCCGCTGGCCAGCAAGGATGACCAAGGTCGCCTGCGCGTCGGCGCGGCGGTCGGCACCGGTGCCGATACAGAAGAGCGCGTTACCGCGCTGGTAAATGCCGGCGTTGACGTGATCATCGTCGACACCGCCCACGGTCACTCCAAGGGCGTGATCGACCGCGTGCGCTGGGTCAAGCAGACCTTCCCTGAGGTGCAGGTCATCGGCGGCAACATCGCCACTGGTGACGCGGCCAAGGCGCTGGCCGAAGCTGGTGCGGATGCGGTCAAGGTCGGCATTGGT
>JAWWDH010000465.1:0-2829 GCA_033720015.1 Pseudomonas sp. | reverse complement strand
GATAAACGGCAGCCAGTTCTGCAAGACCGGAAGCCAGCGGTCGCTGCTCGGAATCGCAGATTGGCCGCTATTGAGACGCTTATACAGTGCCTCGGCGCGGCGCACCTGTTCGGTGGTCGGTTTGACCCGCACGGATTCAAAACCGATGACCTGATTGTTCTCGGTGACCGGCGTCATGTAGGCGTTGACCCAGTAGTGGTCACCATTTTTGCACCGGTTTTTGACGATGCCCATCCACGGTTTGCCCTGTTTCAGGGTGTTCCACATGTGCTGGAACACGGCTGGCGGCACATCGGGGTGGCGGACCAGATTATGCGGCGCACGAATCAACTCATCACGGGTGAAACCGCTGATCTCAACAAAGGCGTCGTTGCAGTAGGTGATCTGACCTTTGATGTCGGTGGTGGAGATCAGTCGCTGCTGCGCGGGGAAGCTGCGGTCACGCTGAGTAATAGGCTGGTTGTTACGCATGGCGGGGTAATCCTTTGATCGATGTCACATGATCGGCCATTGCCGCTAAAAGTTGAATAGAAAATACCGCGCTGATTAGGCGCGGTATCGTTTTCACATGAGATGGTAGGCCTCTAGAACAGTCTTTGCCGGGTGGTCACGGGGCGGCGATCAACTGGCGCAGTACATAGTGGAGGATGCCGCCGGCCTTGAAGTATTCAACTTCGTTGAGGGTGTCGATGCGGCACAGCACTTCGACGCTCTCGCGGCTGTTGTCCTCGCGCAGAATCTCCAGAGTCAGGGGCATTGATGGATGCAGTTCTACGCCGTCGAGGCCAGCGATGGTCAGGGTCTCCTTGCCGGTGAGTTTCAGGCTTGTACGGCTCTGTCCGGGTTTGAACTGCAGGGGCAATACGCCCATGCCCACCAGGTTGGAACGATGGATGCGCTCGAAACTTTCGGCAATCACCGCCTTGATGCCGAGCAGGTTGGTGCCCTTGGCTGCCCAGTCGCGGCTAGAGCCGGTGCCGTACTCCTTGCCGGCGATCACCACCAGCGGTGTACCGGCGTCCTGATAACGCATGGCGGCGTCGTAGATCGACAGTTGTTCGCCGCTGGGTATGTGTAAGGTGTTGCCGCCTTCTTCACCGCCGAGCATTTCGTTGCGGATGCGGATGTTGGCGAAGGTGCCGCGCATCATCACGTGATGGTTGCCGCGCCGTGAGCCGTAGGAGTTGAAGTCAACTGGCTCAACGCCTTGCTCACGCAGGTAGCGGCCGGCGGGGCTGTCGGCTTTGATATTGCCAGCCGGGGAGATGTGGTCGGTGGTCACCGAGTCGCCGAGCAGGGCGAGGATGCGCGCCTGGTGAATATCACCGATATGCGGCGGTGCGTCGGCGATGTTCTCGAAGAACGGTGGATGCTGAATATAGGTCGAGTCGTCCTGCCAGGCATAGGTCGCAGCCTGAGGTATTTCGATGGCCTGCCACTCGGCATCCCCGGCAAATACTTCAGCGTACTCCTTGTGGAACATCGCGGTGTCGACCTTGAGGATCGCTTCGGCGATTTCCGCCTGGCTCGGCCAGATGTCCTTGAGGTAAACCGGTTGGCCGTTTTTATCTTCACCCAAGGCTTCGCTGGTGATATCGATGCGCACGTTACCGGCCAGGGCATAGGCCACCACCAAGGGCGGTGAAGCCAACCAGTTGGTTTTCACCAACGGATGCACGCGGCCCTCGAAGTTGCGGTTGCCGGACAGCACCGAGGCGACGCTCAAATCGGATTGCTGGATGGCGCGTTCGATAGGCGCAAGCAGCGGCCCGGAGTTACCGATGCAGGTGGTGCAACCGTAGCCAACCAGATCAAAGCCCAGCTCATCCAGGTAGCGGGTCAGGCCGGCAGCGTTGAAGTATTCAGTGACCACTTTTGAGCCGGGTGCCAACGAACTTTTCACCCAGGGCTTACGTTGCAGGCCTTTCTCTACGGCTTTCTTCGCCAGCAGGCCAGCGGCCATCATCACGCTGGGGTTGGAGGTGTTGGTGCAGGAGGTAATCGCCGCGATCACTACCGCGCCGTTCTTCAGGCGGTAAGTTTGCCCCTCATGCTGGTAGTCGGTTTCACCCAGCAGCGCTTCACTGCCCACTGCCGCGCCGCCACCGCCTTCGCTGATAAGGCGGGCATCCGCGCTGGCCTCAGGCTTGACCTGCAAAGCGATAAAGTCGTCGAAGGCATGCTTGACGTTAGGCAGGGTGACGCGGTCTTGCGGGCGCTTCGGCCCGGCCAGGCAGGCTTCTACGCTGCTCATATCCAGTTCCAGGCTGTCAGTGAACAGCGGCTCAACCCCCGGTTCACGCCACAAACCCTGAGCCTTGCAATAGGCCTCGACCAGTTTCACGGCTTGCTCTGGGCGACCGGACAGGCGCAGATAGCCGAGGGTGATCGCGTCAACCGGGAAGAAACCGCAGGTCGCGCCGTATTCCGGGGCCATGTTGGCGATGGTGGCGCGATCCGCCAGCAGCAGATCAGCCAGGCCGTCGCCGTAGAATTCAACGAACTTACCGACCACACCTTTGCTGCGCAGCATCTGCGTGACGGTCAGTACCAGGTCAGTGGCGGTGATGCCTTCCTTGAGCTTGCCGCTGAGCTTGAAGCCGATCACCTCGGGAATCAGCATCGACACCGGTTGGCCGAGCATCGCTGCTTCTGCCTCAATGCCGCCGACGCCCCAGCCGAGAATGCCGAGGCCGTTGATCATGGTGGTATGTGAGTCGGTACCAACCAAGGTGTCGGGGAAGGCGAAGGTCTGACCGTCTTCTTCTTTGGTCCACACGGTGCGGCCGAGGTACTCCAGATTTACCTGGTGGCAGATGCCGGTGCCCG
>JAWWDH010000464.1:0-2851 GCA_033720015.1 Pseudomonas sp. | reverse complement strand
ATGAGGACGTCGTCGATCCCGTCTCCGTTCACGTCTCCCGCGCCCGAGAGGCGGCCGGAATGATCGCCCTCATCGAAGACGAGAGTGGCGAAACCCGTGCCAAAGATGATGTCTGGCAGCGCCAGGCGCGTTTTCAGGAATTGGCGCGGGCGATGGAGGCCAGCACGGCGGCGCTGGTGGTGGCGACCCATGCTCAACCCCTCACGCCTGAGGCGCTGACGGCACCGATGCAGCGGGTCGAAGACAGCTGCAAGGCGTGCCATGAAGAGTTCCGCGCGTTCTAAGCAACAGTCCTAAGGCGCTGCGCGTCAGCGTTATTGAGTTAAAGCTGCACAGTTAGCGGCTTTAGCTATTGGCCGAGCTCATCGCGGGCTTGCTGCAGTTTCGTGCGCGAGGCCTGCAATTTGTCCTGGCGCTTGTTGATGTCGTCTTGGTCGCCATCGGCCAGCGCTTCGCGTAAATCCTTCTCGCGCTCGTCAACGTCCTCGATGGCTTTGACCACCTTGGCTTCGCGCTCTGCGCGCAGATCGGTATCGTTGCAATTATCGTCAACTGCCTTCAGTGCTTTCTCCAGGCCGGCCTGCTGATTGCTATTACCGTGGCTTTTGGCGATGTCGAGTTGTTCGCTGATGGCGTGGCGTTTACCGGCGCAGCCGCTGAGTGGCTGCATTGCGCTGCCGGCCGCGTAGGCCAGTGCGCTGGTCAGTAGCAGGGCGCTTACTAACAGGGCTTTGTGCATGGTCATTTCTCTATATGTAGGCGTGTGCAGTCGACCGCAGTGGCTGGGTAAAGTTTATCGGCGCTAAAAACCGGCGATCTGCGCCGCGCGCAGTTCTACGCGCAAGGCCTGTACTTCCGGGTGTTGAAAAAACGCCTGCAGCTGCGCTGCCCGTTTGGGGCCGATGCCAGGTTGGCGTTGCCAGTCGGCGCGGCTGCGTTGCGCCAGAGTGTCCCAGTCGGCATCCAGCTTTACCTGGCTCGGTACACCTATTGCCCGCAGCCAGCTGTGCGGCGGGCGTTCGCGGGCTAGGTCGAAGCTCTGTCGCAGGCTGGCGGCGCTGCGCGCGCCGAGGCCGGGTACGCGACTGAGCTGCTCGGTCGAGAGCTGCAGCCAGTCGCTGAGGCTATTGACCTGTTGCGCGCGCAACAGCTTCTCCCAGGTGCCGGGGCCCACGCCCGGTAAGGCCAGCCCCTGTTTGCCGCTGAGCCAGGCCAGGCGCGCGCGGAACTGGCTGGCGCAGGCGGCGGAGAGGCGCCAGCAGCTAAGGGGGTGGTAAACCGTGGCATCTGGCACGTGCAGCTCGGCGCGTTGTTGCGTGCGCCAGAGCACGCTGTCCAAGGTTGGAATGGTCAGCCCGGAGAGGCGGATCACCACCTGATCGCCGGGGCGGATATCCAAAACCCGCCAACGCTGTAGCGAGCCAGCACTGACATATTCGATGCGCCGGTCATCCAGTTTCACTGGTTGCACGCGCAACACCGGGGTGATGCGTCCGCTGCGGCCGATACGAAAATCCACGGCCTGCACGACGGCGACTGCCTGGCTGGTCGGGTACTTCCAGGCCACTGCCCAATGCGGCGGTTCGGCTTGCCAGCGCGCGGCGGGCGGGCGCTGGCCCTGGCGCAGCACCACGCCATCGCTGGCGAAGGGCAGGGCGCTGTTGTACCAGCGCTCGCGCCACTGGGCGGCTTCGCGGGGAGTGCGAGCGGGCTGGCTGAAGCGCTGGCTGTCGGTAAAGCCCAGTGCGCTGAGTTGCTCTAAACGGTCTTGCATCTGCTCCGGGCCGTCGGGCCAGTCCCAGACAAATAGGCCAATACCAGCGGCTTCCTCAGTCGTTAGCGCTTGCCGGGCCAGCAATCCGGCGACCTTGCTGCGCGCGCCTAGGCTGCCGGCCTGGTGCTGAATATGCCCTGGCAGTCGCCAATACAACTCGCCCTGCAGTATGGCGTCCAGCGGCCGTGGCAGTCGTCCGGGGATGGCCGGCAGCTGGCGCGCCACGGCAGTCCAGTCCTGGCCGCTGCGGCCATCGCCGCGACTGATCAGTTGCTGCAGCCGACCCTGGCGATACACCAAGCTAACGGCAACGCCGTCGACCTTGGGCTGAATCCACAGGTCTTCGCGGTGAGCGATCCAGCGGGCGGCGGCGCGTTGGCCCGCCAGTTTGCGCAGCCCGGTTTGTGCCACGGGATGGCGAAGTGGCCCGCTGCTGGTGCTCAGTGGGTTTTCAGGGGGCGGGCTGGCGGTAGCGAAGCAGCTGCGCCAGTGCTGCAGGGTGGCACTGGCTTGATCGTAAAGCTCGTCGGCGATCGGGCTCTGACCTTGACGGTGGTAGGCGTCGTCCCAGGTGCTGAGTTGCTGGGCCAGTGCGCTGATTTCCAGTGCGGCACGGGGCGCCGGCCAGTCCGGGCAGACGGCCCATAGTGGGTTGCTGAGTAGTAGTAGGCCGGCGAATAGGGCTTTCATCATGAGCGTCCTTGCTCTGCAGATGGTCTGGTGAGACTAGTTGCTCTTGCTTGCGCGTGCTGAATCGCAGGCAATAAAAAGCCCCGCATTGAGCGGGGCTTGAGCTGTTGCCGGGTAGTTACAGGCCGGCAGCCGCGCGCAACTCAGCGGCTTTGTCGGTTTTTTCCCAGGTGAAGGTGGTGAAGGTGTCGTCGCCAACCGTCTTCTGCGCAGGGGTACGACCGAAGTGACCGTAGGCGGCGGTTTCCTGGTACATCGGGTGCAGCAGGTCGAGCATTTTGGTGATGGCGTACGGGCGCAGGTCGAAGAGCTCGCGCACCAGCTTGATGATCAGCTCTTCTGCGACCTTGTTGGTGCCAAAGGTGTTGAGCGAGATCGAGGTTGGCT
>JAWWDH010000463.1:0-2851 GCA_033720015.1 Pseudomonas sp. | reverse complement strand
GCCTGGTCAACTGTCAGCCCTTGACGGTAGACCGTCTTGTAACCCCGACGCAGGGCCGCAATGGCTTCGGGGCTGAAACCACGGCGGCGCATGCCCTCAAAGTTCATGCTGCGTGCTTCCGCCGGGTTGCCAAATACAGTGACAAAAGCTGGAACGTCCTTGCCAATCGCCGTGCCCATGCCGGAGAAGCTGTGCGCACCGATATGACAGAACTGATGAACCAGGGTGTAACCGGAAAGAATCGCCCAATCATCCACCCATACATGCCCGGCCAACGCGGTGTTGTTGACCAGAATGCAATGATTGCCGATCACGCTGTCATGGCCGATGTGGGCATAAGCCATGATCAGGTTGTGATCGCCAAGGGTGGTCTCACTGCGGTCCTGCACGGTGCCACGATGGATGGTGACACCCTCACGAATCACATTGTGATCGCCAATCACCAGGCGAGTCGCCTCGCCTTGGTACTTAAGATCAGGGGTGTCTTCGCCCACCGAGGAAAACTGATAGATGCGGTTATGTTTACCGATCCGGGTCGGCCCCTTGAGGATCACATGGGGACCGATCACTGTACCTTCGCCAATTTCCACATCGGCCCCGACTATCGACCAAGGGCCAACGACTACGTCGTCAGCCAGCTTGGCACTAGGGTCGATGATCGCGCGAGGGTCAATCAAACTCATAGTTTGCGTTCCGCACAGATGATTTCAGCCGAGCAGACTTCCTTGCCGTCGACGCTGGCCTTGCACTCGAACTTCCAGATGCTGCGCTTGCTGCTCAGGTAGCGGGCTTCGAGGATCAGCTGATCACCCGGCACCACTGGCTGACGAAAGCGTAGCTTGTCCGAGCCAACGAAGTAATACAGGGTGCCATCGGCAGGCTTCAGATCCATCATCTTGAACCCGAGAATACCAGCGGCTTGAGCCATGGCCTCGATGATCAACACGCCCGGCATGATCGGGTGCTCAGGGAAATGTCCGTTGAAGAACGGCTCATTGATGCTGACATTCTTGAAGGCACGAATACGCTTGCCTTCAAGATCCAGCTCAGCCACCCGATCCACCAGCAGGAACGGATAACGGTGCGGCAAGTATTCGCGAATCTGGTTGATGTCCATCATGTGCAGAGGAGCCTGTAAGAGAAAAAAGAGAAACCGGCAAATACCGGCTCAGGCATCAGATGAAGTGTCAGCGGCGGAGGTCACGGCGGCCAGCTGCTTTTCCAACTGCTGCAGGCGTCGCGCCATGTCATCCAACTGACGAATCCGTGCCGCGCTCTTGCGCCATTCAGCCGCTGGCTGCATGGCAGTGCCCGAGGAATAGGAACCGGGCTCGGTGATCGAGCGAGTGACCATGGTCATACCGGTGACGAACACGTTGTCGCACACCTCGATGTGCCCAACCATGCCAACGCCGCCGGCGATCATGCAGTTCTTGCCGATTTTGGTGCTACCGGAAATACCCGCGCAACCGGCCATGGCGGTGTTATCACCAATCTGCACGTTGTGCGCGATCATGATCTGGTTATCCAGCTTGACCCCGTTACCAATCAGCGTGTCCGACAACGCGCCACGGTCCACGGTGGTGTTGGCACCGATCTCGACATCATCACCGATAGTCACGCCACCGATCTGCGCGATCTTCTGCCAGACGCCCTTCTCGTTGGCAAAGCCGAAGCCCTCACCACCGATCACCGCGCCGGACTGAATAACCACACGCTTGCCGATCCGCACATCGTGATACAGCGTCACTCGCGGGGCTAACCAGCCGTCCTCACCGATAACCGAACGCGCACCGATAACGCACTGCGCGCTGATAGTCACACCAGCTGCTATCTGCGCACCACTCTCGATCACCGCATAAGCACCAATGCTGGCACTGCCATCGACCTGCGCATCCGCCGCCACTACAGCGGTCGGGTGCACGCCCGGCAAAGCCCGTGGTTTGCGATCAAACAGATGCGAGAGTTCGGCATATGCCAGGTAGGGATTGGCCACAACCAGCGCATTACCGGCATAGCCTTCGGCATCGGCGACGGTCAGCAGCACCGCGCCAGCCTGGCAGCCAGAGAGAAACTTGCGGTATTGCGCATTAGCGAGAAAACTCAACTGCTCAGGGCCAGCCTCCTGCAAAGTGGCCAAACCGCTGATCAGTTGATCTTCGGCGCCACGCAAGGTAGCGCCCAGACGCTCGGCCAACTGGCCAAGGGAATAAACCGGCATGCTCATGATCAGCGCAGCTTGTTCATGCGCTCGATAACCTGACGGGTGATGTCGAACTGTGGTTTGACATCAATCACCGCTCCGCGCTCCAGCACCAGGTCAAAGTTACCGGTCTTGATCACTTCTTCCACCGCCTTGTCCAGGTTCGGCTTGAGCTTCTTGAGCATTTCGCGATCCGCCACGGCTTTCGACTCGTTCAATTCCTTAGACTGAAACTGGAAGTCACGGGCCTTTTGCTTGAACTCAAGCTCCAGGCGCTCACGCTCGGCGGTCTGCATTTTTCACCGTCTTTGACCAGACGGTCCTGAATGCGCTTGGCATCGCTTTCCAGGGTTTTCAGCTTGTTCAACTGCGGGCCGAACTTCTTCTCGGCATCCACGGCATAACGCTTGGCTGCATCAGACTCCAACAGGGCCATCTGATAGTTCAATACCGCTACTTTCATCTCGGCAAATGCCGGAGTCGCCAGCAGGGCAACGCTTAACAAAACCAGTTGAGTCAACTTACGCACGGTGCAACTCCTGCAAAAACTGTTGTCGTTGTTCGATTGTCAGGCGCTTAGAACGTCTGACCGAGGGAGAACTGGAAAACCTGGGTATCGGCATCGTCCGGCTTCACCACCGGCATGGC
>JAWWDH010000462.1:0-2856 GCA_033720015.1 Pseudomonas sp. | reverse complement strand
CTGGGCGATCTTAAGGAAAACGCCGAATACCACGCTGCTCGTGAGCAGCAGGGTATGGTTGAGGCACGTATCCGCGATATCGAAGGTCGCTTGCAGAATGCAGTGATCATCGATGTCACCAGCATTGAGCACACGGGCAAGGTGATTTTCGGCACCACGGTGGAGATCGCCAATTGCGAGACGGATGAAAGCGTCACTTACCAGATCGTTGGTGAAGACGAAGCTGATATCAAGAAACGCAAGATCTCCGTTGGCTCACCGATTGCCCGCGCCTTGATTGGTAAGGAAGAGGGGGATGTGGTTGTAGTGCAGACCCCGAGCGGTGCGATCGAGTACGAAATTGTCGAGGTTCGTCATATCTAAGCCGGGCTCGCGTGATGCCGGTGCGATCAGCTGGCTGCTGGCCCAGACACTTTGGGTGGGTGGCCTTTGGCTGCTGCATTTTCTGCTGCTGCCGGCGATTACCAAGATCGGCCTGGCCTCGTTGCTGGTCGAGGAAATCAGTAATGCCTTGAGGCCGTTACTGGTTGGTTTGGCGGCTGTTTGCGCGGGGTTGCAGGTGTTGGTGTTGATTCGCGCCGAGCGGCTGACAAGCCTGTGGCGTGATGCTCGCGGGCAGTTGCTGTTGATTGTGGTACTGATGGCGGGGAGTTACTTCGCTGTACGCAAGTTGCTGCCAGGGACCGAACTGTGGTTGATGTTCAGTTATCTGGTGATGGCTTTTTGCGGCTTGTTGCTGGTCTTGCAGCCAGTGCCGCAAAAGCTGGGGCGCAAGCTCTAGTCGTAAGGTTGTATCTGGGAAGTGGCTGCAAAGGCGCTGAGCGCGCCTTGCAGCAGTTGCTCAATCAGCCGTGATGGCGGTGAACGTTGGACAGGTTTTTGTTCACTTTCGGGTTCTTTCGGTAGATCAGCGCCATTTTACCGATAATCTGGACCAACTCGGCTTTGCCGGCTTTGCACAGCTCATTGATGGCGGCTAGGCGGCCTTCGCGTTCGGTGATGCGCAGTTGTACTTTAATCAACTCGTGGTCGCTGAGCGCACGCTCCAGTTCAGCCTGCACACCTTCGGTCAAGCCATTGTCAGCCACGATCAATACAGGCTTCAAATGGTGACCGATAGATTTGAATTGTTTCTTCTGCTCTTGAGTGAGCGGCATAATCTGATTCCTGCATTTAATCTGGTAAAAAACGGCTGTTAGTTTACCCGAGCGTCTTCGGGGCCGCCCAGATATTCATGCGTTACACATCCGAGGTATTGCGTGGCCCGTACCAAGAGCAGTCAAGGTTGGCTGAGAGAGCATTTCAACGACCCCTACGTCAAAATGGCGCAGAAGGATGGCTATCGTTCGCGCGCCAGCTACAAACTGCTGGAGATCCAGGAGAAGGATCGCATCCTCCGGCCTGGCCTCACGGTAGTTGATCTGGGTTCAGCGCCCGGTGGCTGGTCACAGGTCACCAGTCGGGTGATCGGTGACAAAGGCACGCTGATAGCCTCCGATATCCTTGAAATGGACAGCATCCCGGATGTCACTTTCATTCAGGGTGACTTTACCGAGGATGCAGTGTTCGATCAGCTTCTTGAGGCGATCGGAGGGCGTCCGGTAGACCTTGTGATTTCAGATATGGCCCCCAATATGAGTGGGGTGAGGGAGTCGGATCAGCCGCGCGCTATGTACTTGTGCGAGCTGGCGCTGGACTTGTCGACTCGGGTGTTGCGTCCGGGTGGTGACTTTCTGATCAAGATCTTCCAAGGCGAAGGCTTTGCTGAATACCACAAGCAAGTGCGACAGTTGTTCGACAAGGTACAGATGCGCAAGCCGCTGTCTTCGCGTGACCGTTCTCGCGAGCAATACATGTTGGCGCGTGGCTATCGCGGTCTTTGATGCCGTTGACTGCTGATTGAGCGTTTGTGGGGCTGTGGCAGTCTGGTAATAAATATAGGGTTACAGACGGCGCCTGCCAGGGGTGGGCGTTGTGTAGTAAGTTAGATCGGTACATAACTGGTCGTCATGCGAAGTGCGCTTCGGCACGGGGCCTGCTTCAGAGGGTAGCTAATTGAACGACATGGCAAAGAATTTGGTCCTGTGGCTGATCATCGCCGCCGTTTTGGTAACGGTGATGAACAATTTTTCCAGCCCGACTGAGTCAAACAAACTCAATTATTCGCAGTTTATCCAGCAGGTTCAGGATGGCGGCGTTAAGCGAGTGACGGTTGATGGCTTCATCATTAGCGGTATTCGCAGCGATGGTTCGTCGTTCGAGACGGTGCGTCCAGCGATTCAGGACAATGGCCTGATCAAGGACCTGATAGATAACAATGTCGAGATCGTCGGCAAGCAGCCGGAGCAGCAGAGCATCTGGACTCAGCTGCTGGTTGCCAGCTTCCCGATCCTGGTGATCATTGCCGTGTTCATGTTCTTTATGCGCCAGATGCAAGGTGGCGCAGGCGGCAAAGGCGGGCCCATGAGCTTCGGCAAGAGCAAGGCGCGCCTGCTTTCCGAGGATCAGGTCAAGACCACCTTTGCTGACGTCGCGGGTTGCGATGAGGCCAAGGAAGAAGTCAGCGAGCTGGTTGAGTTTTTGCGTGATCCTGGCAAATTCCAGCGCCTTGGTGGGCGTATCCCCCGTGGCGTGCTGATGGTCGGTTCACCAGGTACCGGTAAAACCTTGCTCGCCAAGGCGGTTGCCGGCGAGGCCAAAGTGCCGTTCTTTACCATTTCTGGTTCGGATTTCGTGGAAATGTTCGTCGGTGTCGGTGCATCCCGTGTGCGCGACATGTTTGAACAGGCCAAGAAGCACGCGCCATGCATCATCTTCATCGACGAAATCGACGCTGTTGGTCGCCATCGTGGCGCT
>JAWWDH010000461.1:0-2872 GCA_033720015.1 Pseudomonas sp. | reverse complement strand
GGTGGTGCTTTGTCAGCGCGCGGTAGACCCTTACGGCAGGTTGCAGCGTGACGATGGGTTTGTCATGGCTTTTGGTGGCAGGTAACGTGAGGCGCAGGTACACGTTGGCGTTGCGTACGATTTCAACGTGTTTGTGCTTCAGTGTTTTGAGGTCACTGGGTCGGATAAAGCTGTTGACCATAAAACCAATCACCCACGCCAAATCGGGCGGCATTGTGTGGTCCGATTGGCGCAGACCGTGTCGCACGCGCAGGGTAGTGGCGTCGTCGGGCGCAGGCTGCCCACACAATGCCCGACTGGCCCGCAACAGTTGCCAATACTCGGTGGGCGTGAACGGTCCGCGTGAGTTAGTTTGTGCTTTGACCCTGGGAAACTCTGGCAGGTTCTGAAGGGCACCCAAAGATACTGCTGCCGATAACACCTTACGGACGGCAATGAGGTACTGGCTCACAGTGATCGAAGAGAATCGCTCGCTCAGTAAGTGCGTGAAACGCTGCAGGCGTGCGTAGTTAACATCGGTAACCGCGCAGTCGCCCGGTGCCGGCAAAATCACCCCCTCTAAACGATTACGTAGGACCTGCAGGCTGCCCAACGTGTATTCCCGTCGATCAACACGCGCTTGTTCGTTACGTAGTAGGTGGTCGGCGTAAACCGCGAATGACGGCGTTAGCGGTGGAGCGTCAGGTGTCCAATCGTTAGCTTTTGCGCTGCTGTCGCGGCTGATCTTAGGCTGACTCTGAGATGTCGCGTTGAGACCTGCGTTGTCGCTGTTTACCTGCGCATCCAAATTAGCGATGCGGTGGTCTGCTAAAAGTTGTTCGTAGAACTGGCGGGCGAAGTGGCGAGCAACTTGGGCGCTCTGGCTTTGTGTGCTTTTACGGTGGGTGCGCCCCGCAACCCAGCACCGTACTTGCCAGAACTTGCTGGCAGCCATCTTGAAGATCACCAGTTTGCGTGGATACCCGGCGATCGGGGTGATCGTGGAGGGGATAGGTACCGTACGTTCCCGGCGACCATTGGCATACGAGGATTCGTTGGCAGCAGTGTCGGAGGTGAACAGCATGGATTCAGCGACCGTCTCGATATCTAAATAAGAACTAAAGAATTTATTTTAAGCATTTTATTTCAATTATTTATTTTTTTATAATTATAATTTTGTTTTTCTATAATATAAAATGCGCAATAAACCGATAAGTGTTGTAACGCTTTTGGCGTACAGCCCTTATCGGTCTAAGCGAAGCATAACCGCCGGTTAGCCAGCGGTGATGCCAAGTGCTGACTGTGCAACACCCAAGGCACCAAACCTTGGGGGAAGCGACTAAGTACTTAGCTGGCTGATGCCAGCAGGGGACTTAGAAAGCGTGTGACAGGACAACCGTGGTCTTGTCTGAGCGAACTGTGGATGAAGCATCCCAGTTAGACACGCTGGCTGACAAGTTGGTGCGCTTGCTGAGGTTGTACTTCAAGCCGTATGACGTACCAGCCAAAGATGCAGTGGTACCAATTTTCTTGGTCACGCGAACAACGCCCACAGTCATGTTGGAGCCAACAGGTGAGCTCAAACCGATGATGGTGTACTTGTCAGCATCTGCTGCATCAGCAGCGGCGTTTGACTCGTTACCAAAACCAACTGTAGCCATGCCCATGTCGTAGCTTGCAGCAACACGTGTCTTGCTGGTGTAGCCCGCTGAATTGACTTGGTAATTGGTGTAGTCGACCTTGGCGGTCAAAGCACCGGCTGCGTAGTCAACCGCAATGCCGTTAGAGGTTGCGTCGCCGTTGCTATCACCCATACCCATGCCGGTGTTACTAGAAACGTGGTTTACAGACAAAGCAACGCCATCGATCATGGCGGGGAAGGTGTACTTGGCGATATTGCCGTTGCCAGCTGCGCCTAAGATTTCGCCTTCCATGTTGTTAACCGGTGCGCCGGCTGAACCGATATCGCGGATGCCACTGCCGATTTCAACGTTTTGGAAGCTGAATGAACCCATGCTGCCTGCGTTCAAAGTCATGGCGTAGTTTTCACCAGTGATTAATGAAGAGCGGTTGATACCGCCAATGGTCATGCTGCCAGAGACCGACATGCCGCCACCGAGGTCTTCGTTCGCTGCAAACGTAACAGAAGCGGTGTCAACACCGAAACCAGCGCGCTCAACGCGGTCGCCGCCGGTAACTGCAGGAAGCAGTTGTATTTCACCGGCGCCGGCCGTGCCCGGCTGTACTGCACCATTGGCATCGATGAAGGTACCACCATAAGCGGAGACTGATTCAGTGGAAGACTGCCAGCCGTAGGCGATACCGCCAGTGATGGTAACTTGAGCAGAAGCAACGCCAGCGACTGCAACAGCAGCCATAGCAGCTGCTGTCGCCTATAACTTAAGCGTAGCGTTTGCTGCGCAAATTGGTACGCATATCCTTCAGGCGGGGTAACAATTGCGCGCCATCCATGCGCAATGCGACTAGGGTCGCGAGGATGTCGATGATGGTTAGGTGCAGCAGACGCGAGGTCATGGGGCTGTAGCGGTCGTAGCCTTCGGGGTGGTCGGCGGCGAGGTGGATGTGCGCGGCGCTGGCAAGCGGTGAGCCGCTGCTGGTGATGCAGATGGTGGTGGCGCCATGCTTGCGGGCGATGTCGGTGGCGTCCATCAGGTCGCGCGTGCGGCCGGAGTTAGAGATGACGACCACGCAGTCGCCCGGCCCCATCATCGAGGCGCTCATGACTTGCATGTGCCCGTCGCTGTAGGCCACGGTTGACACGCCCAAACGGAAAAATTTGTGCTGCGCGTCCTGCGCCACGATGCCGGAGTTACCAGCGCCAAAAAATTCGATTCGCTTCCCCAGTACACAGGTGTTGAGAAGCGCGCCAGCC
>JAWWDH010000460.1:0-2883 GCA_033720015.1 Pseudomonas sp. | reverse complement strand
GGTGAAGACCGTCATTACGCCATGTTTGAAGCCGGCGACAAGAATGCGCCGATCTTCTTCGAAGACTTCCCCATCGCCAGTGCGCAGATCAACGCACTGATGCCGCGCCTGAAAGCGGCGTGGCAAGCCAGCAGCGCCCTGAGCTTCAAGCTGTTTCAGGTCGAATTCCTCACCACCCTGGCCGGCGACGGGCTGATTACCCTGTGCTACCACCGCCCACTGGATGACGCCTGGCAGACCGCCGCCGAGCAGCTCGCCGCTGAACTGCAGGTGAGCATCATCGGCCGCTCCAAGGGCAAGCGCATCGTGATTGGTAAGGACTACGTCGAGGAAAAGCTCAACGTCGCCGGCCGCACCTTCAGCTACCGCCAGCCGGAAGGCGCCTTCACCCAGCCCAACGGCGAAGTGAACCAGAAGATGCTGAACTGGGCCTTTGACGCACTGGGCGAGCGCCAGGACGACCTGCTGGAGCTGTACTGCGGTAACGGCAACTTCACCCTGCCGCTGGCCACCCGCGTGCGCAAGGTACTGGCCACCGAGATCAGCAAGTCATCGGTGAATGCAGCACTGGCTAACTTGGCCGACAACGGCGTGGATAACATCACCCTGGTGCGTCTGTCCGCCGAAGAGCTGACCGAAGCGCTGAATGAGGTGCGACCGTTCCGCCGCCTGGCTGATATCGACCTGAAAAGCTACGACTTCGGCTGCGTGTTCGTCGACCCACCGCGCGCCGGCATGGACCCCGACACCTGCGAGCTGACCCGGCGCTTCGAGCGCATCCTGTATATCTCCTGCAACCCGGAGACCCTGGCCGCCAACATCGCCCAGCTCAGCGACACGCACAAAGTCACGCGCTGCGCGCTGTTCGACCAGTTTCCCTATACCCACCATATGGAATCGGGCGTGTTGCTGGAGCGCCGCTAACCTTAGCTGCGCGGCAAGCCGCGCAGCGCCCAGAAGCACAGCCCCACCGACACCAGCTCAAGCAGCAACGCATAGAGGTTGAAGGTTTGCTGGGCGCCACCATCCAGCCATAGGCCGCCCATACGCGCCAACGCCAACGAGCTGTACAGCAGCACCAGCAGGGTCAAGGCGGCGCGGGTCAGGTCCAGGCGGCTGAGGGACAAGCCGATAAACGCCGCCAGGCCGATCTGCAAACCGCCGTAGAAGGCGCGCATATCGGTGGCCGCGGCCGGCGACATCAACAGCATGCCGCTGAGGTTGGCCATTTCATGGGGGCGGATAAAATAAACCAGGCCCAGCCCGCCCAATGCCAGTAGCTGAACAACCAGTACAACGCGTGCAAGCAACATGGACCGTATCCTTAGCCGGTAATTGAGCACGCAGCATAAGCCCCGCCCAAGCGTTTCGGAAATCGGCTGTGGTTGCTCTGCAAATCGGCCGGTATGCTTTCAGGCACTTACTCTAGGAGCCACCGCCATGCGTCAGCTGATTGTTCTCGCCGCGCTGTTCAGCAGCCTCAGTGCTGCCGCCGAACCGCTCAACATCGACGTGCACCGCGACCCCAACTGCGGCTGCTGCAAGGCCTGGATCAGCCACCTGCAGGAAAACGGCTTTAGCGTCACCGACCATGTCGAAGCTGACATGAGCGCGGTCAAACAGCGCTTGGGCGTACCGCCACGCCTGGCCTCCTGCCATACCGGCGTGATCGATGGCCAGTTCGTCGAAGGTCACGTGCCGGCGGCCGACATCCTCAAGCTGCGCCAACAGCCCAACCTCCTCGGCGCAGCCGTACCGGGCATGCCCACCGGCTCTCCGGGAATGGAACACGGCAACGTGCGCGACGCCTATCAGGTTATCGGCCTGGACAAGCAAGGCACCGAGCAGGTCATCAGCGAATACCCGGCCAACTAAGCGGCAATTAAGCGGACTGAAACAGGCCAATACGCCCCACCCTCTATGACAGGACGACAACGATGCGCTGGAAACGCGGAAGACGCAGTGACAACGTAGTGGACGCGCGCGGCAGCGGCGGTCGGCGCATGGGTGGCGGTAAGGGTCTGACCCTCGGCGGCGTGGCCATCGTGGTGATCATCGGCCTGCTCAGCGGCCAAGACCCGCTGCAGATCCTCGGCCAGTTGGCCGGGCAAGCCATGCAGGGTGGCGCGCAAAGCACGGCACAAAGCCCAGCGCCGGCAAGCAATGACCCGCAGTCGGAGTTCGTCCGCGCCGTGCTCGGCGACACCGAAGACACCTGGCGGGAAGTCTTCCAGGGGGCCAATCAGCAGTACCGCGACCCAACGCTGGTGCTGTTTAGCGGCGGGGTGAATTCTGCCTGCGGCTTCGCCGACTCGGCGGTTGGACCGTTCTACTGCCCGGGCGATCAGCGGGTGTATATCGACCTGGCATTTTTCCGCGAGCTGGAGCAGCGTTTCGGTGCCGCGGGCGATTTTGCCCAAGCCTATGTGATTGCCCACGAAGTCGGCCACCACGTGCAGACGCTGCTCGGCGTCTCGGCCAAGGTCAACGCTGCCCGCCAACGCGGCGAGCGCGTCGAAGGTGCTGGCGGCCTGCTGGTGCGCCAGGAGCTGCAGGCCGACTGCCTGGCAGGCGTCTGGGCCTACCACGGCCAACGCCGACACGACTGGCTGGAGCCAGGGGATATCGAGGAAGCACTGAACGCCGCCAACGCCATCGGTGATGACCGTTTGCAGAAGCAGGCGCGCGGCCAGGTGGTGCCGGACTCCTTCACCCACGGCACCTCGGAGCAGCGCGTGCGCTGGTTCAAAACCGGTTTCGATGGCGGTAATGTCGGCCGTTGCGACACCTTCAAGGCTGCCCGCCTCTAGGCACGACTCCCACACTAGCGCGACCATAAAAAATGCCGTTCACTGCTGAAGTGAACGGCATTTTTATAGCGAG
>JAWWDH010000459.1:0-2896 GCA_033720015.1 Pseudomonas sp. | reverse complement strand
GATGGCCGAGAAAGAACTAAGCCTGCTGGATAAGGCCGCCAAGAAGGTCAACCAGCTATTCGGCTAACGATCACCCCTTAACCGGGAACCCTACAAGGCTCGCTCACGCGGGCCTTTTTTGTTGGAGGAAACCATGGACAACCAGGAAGCTGGACCCATGACGCAAGACGACGTTCATAGCAAGTTCTTGAGCGTGTTAGACCCGAGCACCAAAGAGGACAGCATTGCTGCACCCTCAGAGGAGCAAGGCCAGACGGTGGAAAGCACCGAGGCTGAGGAAGCAGAAGCCGCTGAGGTGGAGGCGACCGAAGCCGAGTCGAACGAGTCAGAAGCCACTGAGCAACCCCAGGAGCAGCCCGCAGAGGCCCCGCTGTACACCGTCAAGGTAAACGGCGAGGACAAGCAGGTGACGCTTGAGGAGCTGCAAAGCGGATTCATGATGCAGTCCGACTATTCCAGAAAGACGCAAGAGGCCGCAGAGGCCCGCAAGGCATTCCAGCAGGAAATGGCACAAGCGCAGCAAGAGCGTGCAGCCAAGATGCAGGAGCTGTCTGAGCGAGTTAGCCGGCTGGATCAATTGGCCGAGGCCATGCAGTCAAGCGTTGACCTGGAGCAACTGCGGGACTTGGACCCGAGCGAGTACCTGAAGCACACCGAAAACATGGAGAAGCTGCGCAAGTCCGCCGAGGAACAGCGCCAGTTCTTGATTGAGCAGCAGAAAGCGCAGATCGAGCAGATGCGCGCTGCCGAGCAAGAGAAGCTGATGGCTGTCCTGCCTGACTGGCTTGATGCCGACAAGGCGAAGGCGGGCAGCAAGCGTGTCCGTGAGGCATTCGGTGAGTACCAGTTCAATGACCAGGAAATTGGCTCCCTGATGGATCACCGGTTGATTCACATGGCCCATGACCTTGCTGTCTACAAGCAGCGCGTCAACGAGCTGGAAAGCAAAGCGTCTCAGGTTCGCGAGCAGGTCCAAAACGCCGCACCACTCTCGAAGCCGCAGAACAACGTGAGTTCCGACGAAAAAGCCCGCCGCATGAAGAAGCTGAGAGGCGACATGCGAAAGGGTAGTGACGGAGCTGCTGCGGAAGCCTTTAAAAACATTCTCTGAGGTAATTTACCATGGCACAGAAAAGTAACGCCTATGACACGTATGATGTCACCGGCAACCGTGAAGATTTGATTGATTTCATCTACGACATTTCCCCGACTGAGACCCCGTTCCTGTCGTCCATCGCCAAGACCAGCGCCACCAGCACCAAGCATGAGTGGCAGACTGACGCCCTGGCCGCCGCTTCTGCCGCTAACGCGCAGATTGAAGGTGATGAGTTCTCACCGGGCGCATCCACTGCGACCACTCGCCTGGACAACCAGTGTCAGATTTTCACCAAGGTGGCCTCTGTAACTGGCACCCAGCGCGCAATGAACCCGGCGGGCCGCAAGGATGAGGCTGCCTACCAGATGGCCAAGCGCGCCAAGGAAATCAAGCGCGACATCGAAAGCTCCCTGCTGGCCAACAACGCCAAGGTTGTCGGCGATGCCACCACCGCTCGCGAGCTGGCTGGCATTGAGGCTTGGATCGTGACCAACACCGATGAGGCGAGCGATTCCACCGCTGCAACCGGTGACGGCTCCGATGCCCGCCAGTCTGGTACTGACCGCGCCTTCACTGAGGACCAGCTCAAGAGCGTCCTGCAACAGTGCTGGGATAGCGGCGGCGACCCGGACACCATCATGGTTGGCGGCTCCATCAAGCAGGTGCTGTCTGGCTTCTCCGGCAACGCTACCCGCCAGATCGACAACAGCGGCAAGAAGCTGGTAACGGCCATTGACGTGTACGTGTCTGACTTCGGCGAGCTGAAGGTTGTCCCGAACCGCTACCAGTCCGCAGAGACTGCCCTGGTTCTGGATATGGGCATGTGGGCATTTGCCGAGCTGCGTCCGATGCAGAAGGTGGACATCGCCAAGACGCACGACTCTGACGAAATGGCTCTGCTGTGTGAGGCCACCCTGGTCTCCCGCAACGAGGCAGCGTCTGGCGCCGTTTACGACCTGATCGACTAATCATCGGTTATCCATTCTCTGGGGGCTTCGGCCCCCTTTTTTTTGAGAGGTAACAAAATGGCTGCTTTCGACGGACGAATCGTCCATTTGCCGTTTTACATCGCCGATGTATCGACGGCTGGTCAGATTTACGTCCCGGTGCCCGATGATGCCGAGGGTGACATTGTGGAAATCCGCAGTGCCATCAATGGCGCCATTGCCACTGCTGACGCAACCCTGACTGCCAAGATTGGCGGCACCGCTGTAACCGGCGGGACCATCACTATCACCCAAAGCGGCTCCGCTGCCGGTGACACTGATGTCTGCCGCCCGACCGCTGCGCGCACCGTGTCCGCAGGTGATGCTGTCGAGATTGAAACCGACGGCGCATCAACCAACACGGTCCCGGTGTTCGGCATCATCTCAATCCGGCGATAAGAGGAGCGCTCACATGTTGGTAGACGTAGATGGCGATGTAATCACCACCTCCAAGCTCGACTCTGAAGGGTCGCGCATGATCATCAAGAAAGAGCAGGAGGTTGGTGGCCACTTCGACGCCAACGCGAAAGAGCGCAACGAGAACGCCACGGGGTGGAAAGGTGACATGCACAAGGTTGCCTCCATCCCCGTGGTGGTTTTCGAGGAAATGTGCAAGGTCGCGGGCTGCAATCTCATGAAGCCGGAGAACCGAGACATGTTGATTGCCATGCTGAACAACCGCGACTACCTGAAACTCCGCACCAAAGAGGGGCGACTGTAAGTGGAAAACTACACGCAGCTCCAAACGGACGTTAAGAACTGGCTCTCAAGCCCGGACCTGACATCTGCGGAGATTGACAACTTCATTGTCCAG
>JAWWDH010000458.1:0-2899 GCA_033720015.1 Pseudomonas sp. | reverse complement strand
GGCCAGATCAGCGAAGCCGATCTGGCCTGCATGCTCGGTAGCCTATTGATCCGCGACCCGCAGAACACCCTGGATGTTTACGGCGGCGATGACCTTAACCTGCGCGATGGCTATCGCGCCCTAGTCAGTTCACTGGAGCGCGACCCTGCCAGCCTGCAGCGCGAACCGCTGCGCTATGCCCTGGCCCTACTCGCGCTGGAGCGACAACTGTCCAAGCGCGACGACATGCTGCAGGTCATGGGCAAACGCCTCGATCAGATTCAACAACAGGTCGAGCACTTCGGGCCGATTCACGAGAACGTGGTCGCCTCCTGTGGCAGCCTGTACCAGGACACCATCAGCACCTTCCGTCAGCGCATTCAGGTGCAAGGTGACATGCGCCACCTGCAACAACCCAGCAATGCCTCGAAAATCCGCGCCCTGTTACTTGCAGGTATTCGCGCGGCACGCTTGTGGCGTCAGCTCGGTGGCCATCGCTGGCAGCTGGTGTTAAGTCGCGGCAAATTACTCAAAGAGCTCTATCCGCTACTGCGTAGCTGACCCATGGCAGCGCGCATGGTCAACCCCATGCGAGGCGCCGCGCTGCTGGCGCTCTCCGCACTGTTATTCGCGCTGATGGGCGTTGGCGTGCGCGAAGTATCCATCAGCGTCAACAATGAATCGGTGGTGTTCTTTCGCAACCTTGTCGGTGTGCTGTTGTTTCTACCGCTGGTTCTGCTCAAAGGCACGCGCCCATTGAGAACAGGCCGCCTCAAGTCGCATCTGTGGCGCACAATCTTTGGCCTGGCGGCGATGTACTGCTTCTTTTATGCCATCGCCCATTTACCACTGGCCGATGCCATGCTGTTCACCTATTCGGCCCCAGTCTTCACCCCACTGATCGCCTGGTGTTGGCTGAAAGAACCGCTGAGCAAGCGCATCCTTGCCACCACCATCATCGGCCTGCTCGGCATGCTGCTGGTTGCCAAGCCTTCCGCCGCCCTGCTCGACAGCCAGGCACTGATCGGCATGGCAGCCAGCATTCTGGCGGCCTTTGCCTTTGTCTCGATTCGCGAGATGAGTGACACCGAGCCCGCCTTTCGCATGGTCTTCTACTTTTCCCTGTTCAGTGCATTGATCTCGGCGCTCCCGCTCGCCTGGGCCTGGCAACCGGTGAATCAGCATGAGTTGAGTTTGCTGCTGTTCATCGGCCTGCTCGCCACCGCCAGTCAGATCACCATGTCCAAAGCCTATAGTCTGGCACCACCTGGTTTGATCGGTCCCGTCGCCTACATGGCCATCGTGTTTGCCGGCCTGATCGCCTGGCTGCGCTGGGGCGAAACCCCGGACCTGACATCGTTGTTCGGCGCTGCCTTGATTTTCGCCTCCAGCCTGCTGTCGATTCGTCGTCGCGCTCGCTGAACGGCCGTCGGCCAAACGCGGCCCGAGCACTGTTTTCATGTATGATATGCGCCCTTTTCGTTGCCCGACTGCCCGAGAACGCCTTCTATGCAGCTTTCTTCGCTCACTGCGGTTTCCCCCGTCGATGGCCGCTACGCCGGCAAAACCAGCGCACTGCGCCCCATTTTCAGCGAATACGGCCTGATCCGTTTCCGCGTTCTGGTTGAAGTGCGCTGGCTGCAGCGCCTCGCCGCCCACGACGGCATTGCCGAGGTCGCGCCCTTCTCGGCCGAAGCCCAGGCCGTGCTCAACGAACTGGCGGAAAACTTCGCCATCGAGCACGCCGAACGCGTGAAAGAAATCGAGCGCACCACCAACCACGACGTCAAAGCCGTGGAGTATTTGCTCAAGGAACAGGCCGCCAAGCTGCCTGAGCTGGACAAGGTCAGCGAATTCATCCACTTCGCCTGCACCTCCGAGGACATCAACAACCTGTCCCACGCACTGATGCTGCGCGTAGGTCGCGACAACGTGCTGCTGCCGTTGATGCGTCAGACCGCCGAAGCGATTCGTGAACTGGCAGTGAAGTTCGCCGACGTACCTATGCTCTCGCGTACCCACGGTCAACCGGCCTCGCCGACCACCCTCGGCAAAGAGCTGGCCAACGTGGTCTATCGCCTGGAGCGGCAGATCGGCCAAGTCGCAGCCGTGCCTTTGCTGGGCAAGATCAACGGCGCAGTAGGTAACTACAACGCGCACCTGTCGGCTTATCCGCAGATTGACTGGGAAGCCAACGCTCGCACCTTCATCGAGGGCGACCTGGGCCTGCAGTTCAACCCCTACACCACGCAAATCGAACCGCACGACTACATTGCCGAGCTGTTCGATGCGATTGCCCGCTTCAATACCATCCTGATCGACTTCGACCGTGACATCTGGGGCTATATCTCCCTGGGCTATTTCAAACAGCGCACCATTGCTGGAGAAATCGGCTCCTCGACCATGCCGCACAAGGTCAACCCGATCGATTTCGAAAACTCCGAAGGCAACCTCGGCATCGCCAATGCACTATTCCAGCACCTGGCCAGCAAGCTGCCGATCTCGCGCTGGCAGCGTGACCTGACCGATTCCACGGTGCTGCGCAATCTCGGCGTCGGTTTCGCCCACAGCGTTATTGCTTACGAAGCCAGCTTGAAAGGGATCAGCAAGTTAGAGCTGAATACTCAACGCATTGCTCAAGATCTGGACGCCTGCTGGGAAGTACTGGCAGAGCCTATTCAGACCGTGATGCGCCGCTACGCCATCGAAAACCCCTACGAAAAGCTGAAAGAGCTGACTCGGGGCAAGGGCATCAGTCCAGAGGCACTCCTGAGCTTTATCGACGGGCTGGACATGCCCGCCGAAGCCAAGGCCGAGCTCAAGCAACTGACCCCAGCCAACTACATCGGCAACGCCGTGGCTCAGGCCAAGCGCATCTAAGCGGCAACAGCCCTCCCTACGCCCGGCTGTGCCGGGCGTT
>JAWWDH010000457.1:0-2904 GCA_033720015.1 Pseudomonas sp. | reverse complement strand
GATGTCTTGCGGCTGCGCATCGTTCTTGAAGATGCGTTCGATGCTGGCGATGGACTCGTCTTCGCTCACCCCGTGCAGTTCGCACGGCGACTGGGCGCGGTACACGCCAGCTGGCATCAGGCCCATGCCGGCAGCATAGGGCGCGACTTTACCGGTCAGGCTCAGGGTCATCATGGTGCGGCCGTGGTAGGCACCTGTGAAGGCGATCACGCCGGCGCGGCCAGTGGCGGCGCGGGCAATCTTCACGGCGTTTTCCACGGCTTCTGAACCAGAGGTCACCAGCAGGGTTTTCTTGGCGAAATCACCGGGTACGCGCTTGGCGATTTCTTCACACAGCTCGACATAAGGTTCGTAAGCCAGCACCTGGAAGCAGGTGTGCGACAGCTTGGTCAGCTGCTCCTGCACGGCGGCTACCACCTTCGGGTGCAAGTGGCCGGTGTTGAGCACGGCGATACCGCCGGCGAAGTCGATAAACTCGCGGCCTTCGACGTCCCACACGGTGGCGTTTTCGGCGCGCTCTGCGAAGATCGGGTGGATCTGGCCCACGCCGCGTGGAACGGCAGCGGTGCGGCGTTGCATCAAAGATTCGTTGGTCTTGCTCATACAGTCCTCATTCACCGCTCATCGGTCGGTGTAGTTCAAGGATGAAATGGCTGGGTTAGCGCCAAAGCAGCATTCGATGATCGACTGCTACAGCCCTCCCGGCCACAGGGAAAATTCTTTTGTCTTGCTGGATACAGCACTCTAACGGAGCGTAGCGAGCGAAGGTCAGGCAAGGCGGCGGGGCTGGGAAAACGCGGAGTTGGCTGTTGCCAATGAGCATTTTCCCGGCCCTGCCAACGCAGCATCACCGAAGCGCAGTAGCGACTACCTAGATGCCCAGGCAGAGGTACTTAATTTCCAGATAGTCCTCAATGCCGTACTTCGAGCCTTCGCGGCCCAGGCCGGAGGCTTTCACACCGCCGAACGGCGCGACTTCATTGGAGATCAAACCGGTGTTAACGCCAACCATGCCGTACTCCAGCGCTTCCGCTACACGGAACACACGACCGAGGTCACGGGCATAGAAGTACGAGGCCAGGCCGAACTCGGTGTCGTTGGCCATGGCGATCACGTCGGCCTCGTCCTTAAAGCGGAACAGCGGCGCCAGCGGGCCGAAGGTTTCTTCCTTGGCGACTGCGGCGTTGTTCGGCACGTCGACCAGAATGGTTGGCTCGAAGAAGCTGCCGCCCAGGGCGTGTGGCTTGCCACCGGCGAGCAGGCGTGCGCCTTTGCTCAATGCATCGGCAATGTGTTCCTGCACCTTGGCCACAGCCTTGTCGTCGATCAGCGGGCCAGTGGTGGTGCCTTCTTCCAGACCATTACCGATCTGCAACTTGGCCACGGCAGCGGCCAGTTTCTCGGCGAAGGCGTCATACACACCGTCCTGAATGTACAGGCGGTTGGCGCACACGCAGGTCTGGCCGTTGTTGCGGTACTTGGAGATCAGCGCGCCTTCGACGGCCTTATCCAAATCGGCGTCGTCGAACACAATGAACGGCGCGTTGCCGCCCAGTTCCAGGGATACCTTCTTGATGTCCTTGGCGCATTCGGCCATCAACTGGCGACCGATTTCGGTTGAGCCGGTGAAGCTCAGCTTGCGCACGATTGGGTTGCTGGTCAGTTCGCTGCCCACTTCGCCGGCGCTGCCGGTGACTACACTGAACACGCCTTTAGGGATGCCGGCACGTTCGGCCAGCTCGGCCAGTGCCAGGGCAGAATAGGGTGTTTGCGACGCCGGCTTGAGCACCATGGTGCAACCCGCGGCCAGGGCTGGGCCGGCTTTACGGGTAATCATCGCCGCCGGGAAGTTCCACGGTGTGATCGCCGCGGTCACACCGATTGGCTGCTTGATCACGATCAGGCGTTTGTCCGGCTGATGGCCAGGAATGACGTCGCCGTATACGCGCTTGGCTTCTTCGGCGAACCACTCGAGGAAGGACGCCGCGTAGACAATCTCGCCCTTGGCTTCGGCCAGTGGCTTGCCTTGTTCCAGGGTCATCAGGCGACCGAGGTCGTCCTGGTTTTCGATCATCAGTTCAAACCAGCGGCGCAGTTTGTTCGCGCGGTCTTTGGCGGTCAGTGCACGCCAGGCCGGCAACGCACGGTCGGCTGCTTCGATGGCGCGACGGGTTTCCGCTGCGCCCATCTTCGGCACGCTGCCAATGATCTCGCCGGTGGCCGGGTTGTTGACCTTGATGGTCTGGCCGCTGTCAGCGTCCAGCCAAGTACCGTCGATATACGCCTGCTGACGGAACAGCTGGGTGTCTTTCAGTTGCATGGCAGTCTCCTCAAATCCGACACCCTGGCATCGGTACGTGTCATCGAATGGGCCGCACTGCAGCGCAGTAAGGCTTGAACGTTGGGCTCGCGCTGCGCAAGTGCGGACAAAAAGCCAAGGTCCGCACGATTCCAGCAAGAGCGTTTGAAATCTCAAACGAATGCTAGGGTTAAGAGGGGTAAAGGGCAATAGCCTGTTCGAAAAAATTAACGATACACGCACGTATTTGCTGTTTATGACAGATAAGCAGCGCGCGGCGGTCTGCGTGCAGAATCACGAACAATGGAGCGGCATGGACGCCCGCCGGCGAGATGCGTATGATTGCGCCGCGCTGCACCAGTAGCTCAGCTGGATAGAGTACTGCCCTCCGAAGGCAGTGGTCGTGGGTTCGAATCCCGCCTGGTGCGCCATATAAATCAAGCACTTACATAAAAAGCACACATGAGATAAGCAAGCCATGGGTGCATAGTGGGTGCAGCAAGAATAGAAAAGCCCCGGACTGAAGTTCTCAGGCGGGGCTTTTTTGTGTCCGGAATCGGTAAGGAGCCAGGAAGCAGGCACTCGTAACGCGAAGGTCGCAGGTT
>JAWWDH010000456.1:0-2907 GCA_033720015.1 Pseudomonas sp. | reverse complement strand
GCACCCCGAACAGCGTCGCCACCGTGCCATTGGTCAGCGGCACCGTCGACAGCCACAGCAGGCCCATGGCCACGCCAAAGGCATAGGCGCTCCACACCGACAGCGGGGTCATGATAAACGCCATAATCACCACGGCACGAGCTAGATACAGGGCACTGAGCAAGCGCGGTTTGGACATTCGCCCGCCCAACAAGCCGGCAATATAAGTACCGAAGATATTAAACAGCCCAACCAGTGCCAGCACCGTGGTGCCTACCAGCGCCGGCAAGTGTTGATCGACCAGGTAAGCCGGCAGGTGCACGCCAATAAACACCACCTGAAAGCCGCAAACAAAAAAGCCTAACGACAGCAGCCAGAAACCAGAGTGGCCGCAGGCCTCACGCAGTGCCTCGCCCAAGGTTTGCTCATCACCGGTATGTGGCAGCGGCGTGTCTTTGAGCATCGTCGCCAGCGGAATGATCAAGGCAACCAGCAGCCCCAAGGCCATCAGCGCCACCGACCAACCCAACCAGCTGAGCAAGCCCAGCGTACCTGGCAACATGACAAACTGCCCGAACGAGCCGGCAGCGGCAGCGATGCCCATGGCCATGCTGCGCTTCTCCATCGGCACGGCGCGACCGACCGCGCCGAGAATCACCGAAAACGAGGTACCGGAAAGCCCAAGACCAATCAGCAGCCCAGCACTCAACGACAGGCTCATGGGTGAGTCAGCCAAGCCCATGCAGGCCAAACCAATGGCATACAAGATCCCGCCGACGATCACCGTACTGCGCGCACCAAAGCGGTCGGCCAAAGCGCCGGTAAACGGCTGAGTCAGCCCCCAAATCAGATTCTGCAAGGCAATGGCAAAGGCGAAGACCTCACGCCCCCAGCCAAATTCGGCGCTCATCGGCGGCAGAAACAAGCCGAAACCATGGCGAATACCCAGCGATAGGCCGAGGATCAGCGACCCGCCCAGCATGATCCATAACGTAGTTCGTCCTCGCGACGTCATGCCTGTCTTCCCTAGAAATCCCAGCGCCAAATAGCAGTCATAAGCAGTTTGCAGTTCACCATCACAGAAGGCAATCAGACCATCGGCGAGGATTTGTTGCTGGCGCACCCTGACAATTCGGCGGCGCTTTCAGCACACAAGTCGGCATCAACTGGGCCGCAGGCAGCGCCATATAGAAAGCAGTGCTGCAATATCCAGCTTAAGTCAGGCGTTGCCGCGATCAGCACAGAACTGCAGAAGGTTTTGCTAACAGCAACCACCACAGCTACCGAGCAGGCATCCGCACAAGCAGAGTAGATAAAGCGCGCACCGGGCAAACCGACGTAACGGCTCGCACAGCTTCGGTGAGCACGGCAGGCACAGCCTCACTCAGGCCTAGGTTATTGCCCCAGACCTGAGGCTGCGTTGCTGCGCTGACACTGACGCGCAGGGCTAACCAGTGGGTTATTTCAGATCACTAAGCGCTGCGCCGAAGTTCAGGTGCAGCACCTGGCCGTCCACCACCAGCACGGGCACCGACTTGACCCCTGCCTGCTCGGCTTCAAGCACGCGCTTCGGCTGTTCGCCGAGGTGAACGACTTCGACCTTCACTTTTGGGTCCAGCAGGCTGAGCAGGGTTTGTTCGGCCGAGACGCAAACAGGGCACCCGGCGTGGTAGAAGCGTGCAATGGTCATTTCGGATCTCCTCAGGCAGTTAGTATCGCATCGATACATAACCAACCATAGGCGCAACCAGCTGTTTGTCAATATAGTTTTTAGTCAATACTATGTGGGCAAAGGAGTAATGCCATGACCGCGATAACGCTCTTCGATCTATTCGAACGCCTGTCCAGCTTGATGCGCATGTGGCACCGCCAACACCCGCTGCTGGCGGATCTGCAACCGATCCAGGTCAGCGCCTTAATTTATCTATCGCGCTGCAACCGTTACTCAGACACGCCACTTGGAGTGACCGAGTACTTGGGCCTGACCAAGGGCACGGTGTCGCAATCACTGAAGGCGCTGGAAGCCAAAGGCCTGATTGTTAAAACGCCGGACGCCCGCGACAAACGCAGTGTCCATCTGCAATTGACCGACACCGCGCGCACCCTGATTGACAGCCTGCTGCCGCCAACCTTGTTAATCGACGGCGAAGCGCGGCTGGCTGAACGCGGGCCGCAATTAACCGCGCTGCTGGCCGAGTTATTGGTCGAGGTGCAACGTTGCGCGGACGTGCCGAGTTTTGGCCTGTGCGCCACCTGCCGCTTCCACCAGCACGTAGCTGGCCAGCCCTTCTGTGGCCTGACCCAGGAGCCATTGAGCCAGAGTGACGCAACGCTGATTTGCCGCGAGCATCAAGCCCACGAGGCCTGCGTATCAGCCTGACAAACATCACCCTCGACACTCCGCTAACCGACCGCGCTCAGCCGTTCAGCCGCCCCGGTCACGCAGCGCCATCGATAAACAACCACAAGCGGCGGCGCTGGCGGCAGACACTTGGGCCTTGCCGGCGACGAGCAAGGCGATCTAAAGGTTCATGGCGGTACAGAGAAAGCCATCCACCATTACCCGCGTGAGCACTACAGCGCCTGGGTTACGGAGTTAGGCGATGTGCAAACCACCGACTGCAGCGGGGTCGGTAGCTGCCGGTAGCCAGGTTGCTTTCGGCCAGGAGCAACCAATCGCAGAAGCTGGTGGACAGCTCTGCCGCCGGCCAGTAGCTTCTCGCAGCAGAGGTGCAACCACCCTGCATCCGCATCAGTCTTATGTCGTTTTTCGTCCTGCCCGTGTCGCGTTTTCCGTGCACGGCTGCATAGAATTCAAATGCTTCGCGAGTGACAAGGAACGTTATCAGACACCAAGAAGGGTGTTATGCGACAGCGATGTCGTCTAATTAATAGTTAGGCGTTAAATCAAAATCGAGGCAGCTTTGG
>JAWWDH010000455.1:0-2911 GCA_033720015.1 Pseudomonas sp. | reverse complement strand
TTGCCAGGGCTCAGGCTCGGGTCCCAGAGGTGCATCTGGTGCCAGGACACCGGGCATTGACTGCGGCAGGCCAGACGAATCGGCCCGCCGCCCAGATCAGGGCCACGTCCGGCTCGCTCCGCCAACGCCTGCAAGGGAATATTCCAGCCGGAGTCAGGCGCGCCCTTATCATCAAAATCCAAATAGAAGAACACCAGCGCTTTGATCAACAGGCGCGGGTTGATCAGCATGTACGCCACACGCATTTGCTGGTCGGCGAACTCCGGCATATTCACTACGCCGTCGAGCAACGCCTCGAATTCGGGGAAAAACATTTGCTTGCAGATACCGCCGCGCTCACTGAAGAACATCACGGCCTCAACCATCTGCGGCTTGTTCTGCATGCTCATCGGTTTTCCTCTAGGCCGAAACGGGCGCTCCGCTCAGCGCGTGGCACATCCTGCTTATGCTGCTCAAAAAACAGCGCACATAGCAAGGCTGCCAACATTCTGACGGGTTAAGCAAAGCCCAAATTTTCAGGCGCTATACCCTTGCTCAGGCAAGTCTAGGGGAAAAACCAAGCCCAGCAATGTGACTGGGTTGGCAGTCACCCTGCCAGCAAACCGGGAAAACCGGCCAACAGGGCGAAACTGTGATGGGTTTGGTGCAACGCCTCAGGCTTTGGCCGCCGCCAGAAAAGGCGCCAGTCGCCGCCCCATCTCGTCACCCAGAGCTTGCAGACCACTCATAGGGCGAATCATTACCTCGAACTCAACGATCTTGCCGGTTTCATCGAAGCGGATCATGTCGATGCCCTTGAGTTCGCGCTCGCCCACCTTGGCACTGAACTCCAGCACCACATTGAGACCATCGGCGCTGGCCAGCTCACGGTGGTAGGCAAAGTCGACAAATACCTGACTCACGGTATTGAGTATCAGCGAAACCATGGGCGCGCCGACATAGGGCTTGAAGGCCATTGGCGAACGGAACACCGCTTGCGGATGAAGCAGCGCCGGCAAGCCGCTCAGGTCATTTTTTTGCATCAGAGCATGCCACTGGGCAAGCGTGGCCGCAGCAACGGGTTGCAGTTGGGTGCTACTCATCATGCTGTTCCTTATTGTTGTAAGCCACATAGCAAACGCCCCGCATAAAGCGGGGCGTTGGTCATTTAGAGCTCGGCCGCGAGTCGCGAGCCCTGGTTGATTGCCCGCTTGGCATCCAGCTCACTGGCCACGTCAGCCCCACCGATTAGGTGCACGCTCTGCCCGGCGGCCACCAAGCCATCCTGCAGCTCGCGCAATGGATCCTGGCCCGCACAGATAATTACCGTGTCCACCGGCAGCACCTGCGGCTCACCACCGGCAATGCTGATATGCAGGCCGGCATCGTCGACCTTGAGGTATTCGACCGAGTTGAGCATCTGCACATTTTTATTCTTCAAACCGGTGCGATGGATCCAACCGGTAGTCTTGCCCAATCCATCGCCAACCTTGGTTTTCTTGCGTTGCAGCAAGAACACTTCACGGGCCGCCGGATGCACATCCGCCTTGATCCCGGCAACACCGCCACGAGCCTCAAGAGCAGCATCGATACCCCACTCCTTCCAGAAAGCCTCGCGGTTCAAGCTGGTCGCCTCACCAGCATGGGTGATGAACTCGGACACGTCGAAGCCGATCCCGCCCGCACCGATCACCGCGACTTTCTGGCCAACCGGCTTGCGCTGCAGAATGGCGTCCAGGTAGCTGATCACTTTGGCGTTGTCGATACCTTCGATGGCCGGGGTACGCGGGGCAATACCAGTGGCCAAAATGATTTCGTCATAGCCCCCCTTGGCCAGCTCATCAGCCGACACACGGGTATTCAGACGCAAGTCGACGCCGGTGGTTTCCAACTTGCGCTTGAAGTAGCGCAGGGTTTCAACGAACTCTTCCTTGCCTGGCACGCGCTTGGCCACGTTGAACTGGCCGCCGATTTCGCCAGCCGAATCGAACAGGGTCACGCTGTGGCCACGCTCGGCAGCTACGGTGGCGGCGGATAAGCCAGCAGGACCGGCACCGACTACGGCAATCTTCTTCACCGCGGTGGTCGCAATGTAATTCAGCTCAGTCTCGTGACAGGCCCGCGGGTTAACCAGGCAACTGGTCAGCTTGCCGCCGAAAGTGTGATCCAGGCAGGCCTGGTTGCAACCGATGCAGGTATTGATTTCATCACTGCGGCCTTCGGCGGCCTTGTTGACGAAGTCCGGGTCGGCGAGGAACGGCCGCGCCATCGACACCATGTCCGCATCACCTTCGGCCAGCACCTGCTCGGCAATTTCCGGGGTGTTAATACGGTTGGTGGTGATCAGCGGAATGCTGACCTCGCCCTTGAGCTTGGCGGTGACCTTGGTAAAGGCCGCGCGCGGAACCTTGGTGGCGATGGTCGGGATACGCGCTTCGTGCCAGCCGATACCAGTGTTGATGATGGTCGCACCGGCCTTCTCGATGGCCTTGGCCAGCAGGACAATCTCATCCCAGGTGCTGCCACCTTCGACCAGATCGAGCATCGACAGGCGATAGATGATGATGAAGTTCGGGCCTACTGCCTCACGTACGCGGGTGACAATCTCCACCGGCAAACGCATGCGGTTCTCATAGCTGCCACCCCAGCGGTCGGTACGATGGTTGGTGTGGGCAACGAGGAACTGGTTAATGAAATAACCTTCCGAACCCATGATCTCAACACCATCGTATTCGGCCTGCTGGGCCAATACAGAGCAATTGATGAAATCCTGAATCTGCTTCTCGATGCCTTCCTCATCCAGCTCTTTGGGCTTGAATGGGTTGATCGGTGCCTGAATCGCACTCGGCGCGACTGACTTCGGGCTGTAGGCATAACGGCCGGCATGCAGAATCTGCATGCAAATTTTGCCGCCCGCCTCATGCACCGCCTT
>JAWWDH010000454.1:0-2928 GCA_033720015.1 Pseudomonas sp. | reverse complement strand
TTTTCGGGAACTTGTCCACCGAGAAGACTTCCAGCAGGTTGCCCTTCAAGCGTGCTTCCAGCTGGCGTTCGGCCAGTTCAGCCAGGTCGATGGCGCCCTGGTTGGTCCACGCCACGTTAGGCAGCAGCGGGAAGATGCCGGTCAGGTTCAAACCGTGCGGCTTGACCAGGCGATGCGACAGCAGGTGCAGCTTGAGGTAAGCCTCAGGGGTGCTGGTCAGGGGCGCGTCTTCAGCCAGCAGGGTGGCGACCAGTGGCTTCTGGCTTTCGGCCAGGCGGGTGAGCAGGGCTGCTTGCGCCGCATCTACATTTTTCAACGCTTCGGCCAGATCGCCGGCCTGGCTGTTGCTCATTGCGATGGTCTGGTTACCGCCCTGGTAACCGAGTTGCTCTATCACCTTGGCGACCAGCTCGCTGGCTGGGTTGAGCAGCGGCTGGGCGTAAAAAACTTCCAGCCAGTTGCTCTGACGGTTCTGAGTGCCAACGCCAAAGGCCAGGCTAAATAGAGTTGTGTTCATTTTATTTTCCTTACCGCAAATTCATGTGGGCCGAGTGGTCAACCCAGTTCGGCGGCATAGCGGTCGGCCTTGAAGCCGACCAGGGTCTTGTTGCCGAGATCCAGCACGGGGCGTTTGATCATCGACGGTTGGGCGAGCATCAGTTCGATCGCCTTGTGCTGATCGAGGTCGCTTTTCTGCGCCTCGTCCAGCTTGCGGAAGGTGGTGCCTGCGCGGTTTAGGACGATTTCCCAACCATGCTCGTTGCACCACTTTTCCAGGTTGTCGCGGTCGATGCCGCAGGTTTTGTAATCATGAAAGGCATAGCTTACCCCGTGCTCGTCGAGCCAGGTGCGGGCTTTCTTCATGGTGTCGCAGGCTTTGATGCCAAACAGGGTTTTGCTCATGCGTCGAGGCCCTTCACAAAATCACGGATACGCTCAGCGGCGGCCACGCATTCGGCTAATGGGGCGACCAGGGCCATGCGCACGCGATTGGCGCCTGGATTATGCCCATCGACGCTGCGTGACAGGTAGGAACCGGGCACTACGGTGACATGTTCGCGGGCAAACAGCTTGCGGGTAAATGTTTCATCGTCTATCGGTGTTCTCGCCCACAGGTAGAACCCGCCGTCCGGGCGTTGCACATCGAGTACGCCGTGAAGAATTGCCAGCACCGCGTCAAACTTTTCGCGGTACAGCTCGCGGTTAGCCCGGACGTGCTCTTCATCGCTCCAGGCGGCCGCGCTGGCCAGCTGGGTTTGCACCGGCATGGCGCAGCCGTGATAGGTACGGTACAGCAGAAACGATTTCAGAATGGCGGCGTCGCCGGCGACAAAACCCGAACGCAGGCCTGGCAGGTTGGAGCGCTTGGACAGGCTGTGAAACACCACGCAGCGCGCAAAATCATGCCGGCCCAGCTCGGCGCAGGCCGTGAGCAAGCCGGCTGGCGGATTGCTTTCGTCGAAGTACAGCTCGCTGTAGCACTCGTCGGCGGCGATCACGAAGTCGAATTTGTCGGCCAGGGCGATCAGTTTTTTCAGCGTTTGCAGCGGGATCAGTGCGCCGGTCGGGTTGCCGGGCGAGCAGAGAAAGAGAATCTGGCAGCGCTGCCAGACGTCATCGCTGACCGCCTCGAAATCCGGGTTGAAGCCATGTTCTTCCAGGCACGGCAGGTAGTGCGGCTGTGCGCCGGCAAGCAGGGCTGCGCCTTCATAGATCTGATAGAACGGGTTGGGGCTGACCACCAAACCCTCGACATCACGCTGTACCACGGTTTGGGTAAAGGCAAACAGCGCCTCGCGGGTGCCGTTGACCGGCAGCACATGGCGCGCAGGGTCGAGCATCCCGACTGGTAGGTCGAAACGGCGCCTGCACCAGGCGGCAATGGCTTCGCGCAGCGCCGGGATACCCAGGGTAGTCGGGTACACCGCGAGCTGATCGAGGTTGGCGCTGAGGGCGGCGGCTACAAACTCCGGCGAACGGTGCTTGGGCTCGCCAATCGACAGGGCAATCGGCTTTTTGCCGGCCGGCGCTGTGGTGCTGCCGAGCAGGGCGCGCAATTTCTCAAAAGGGTAGGGCTGTAACTGGGCGAGAGCGTGGTTCATGACAGATCGCTACTGGAATACTTAAAAGGTCGCGACACTAGCACGTTAAGACGCATTTAGAGAATTCTGCGGGGTTGATTTACGGCTTAATCCTCCGCTGCCATGGCGGAGCTGCGGCCTCAATCTGAACCAACAGATGACGCGGCACCTTACCGTGGCTCATGCGGGCGTGTAGTCGCTGTTTTTTCAGCGTGCGCCCTGAGCTTTGGGCCGACAGTCGGTTACCGGACAAAGGGTCGGACGGCGATTGTGGGTCTGCGAAACGAGAGTATTAATGCGCAACCTAAAATTCAGTCACAAGATCATGCTGGCTGCGTCGTTGGTGGTGATTGCGGCCTTCGCCTCATTCGCCTTGTACAACGACTACATGCAACGCAACGCCATCCGCGAAAACCTCGAGAACTACCTGCGTGACATGGGCAATGTCTCGGCTGGCAATATTCAGCACTGGCTCAATGGCCGCGTTTTACTGCTCGACTCGCTCGCTGAGTCGGTTGAGGACAACAGTGATGCCGCCGCATTGAACAAGCGCCTGCAGCGTCGCAGCATTGCCTCATCCTTTTTGTACGCCTACCTCGGTGAAACGGACGGCAGTTATACCCAGTCGCCTTCCAGTGACTTGCCGGCCGGCTATGACCCGCGTCAGCGCCCCTGGTACAAAATGGCCCAGGCGGGTTCAGGCGCCGGCCTGACCGCGCCTTACTTGGCGGCTGACCCGCGCGATGGCTTGTTGATCACCATTACCCGTGCGGTGCGTCGTAATGGCGCGTTGGTCGGGGTGGTGGGCGGCGACCTGAAACTGGAAACCATCGACAATATCCTCAAC
>JAWWDH010000453.1:0-2928 GCA_033720015.1 Pseudomonas sp. | reverse complement strand
TGCGTAAGGAAATCGGCCCGATTGCGACACCGGATGTTATCCAGTGGGCGCCGGGCTTACCGAAGACCCGCTCGGGCAAAATCATGCGCCGCATCCTGCGCAAGATCGCTACCGCCGAATACGACGGGTTGGGGGATATTTCCACCTTGGCCGATCCAGAGGTGGTTATTCATTTGATTGATACGCACAGAACCATGAGCGTCGCCTGATCGACGTTAGTGCCAACCAGACCCCGCCCGGCAACTTGCGAGCGGGGTCTTTTTGTTTCTCATGTAATCAGCCGTGGAGTCGCCCAGCGTGTTGTCGGGCAGGCGCTCCAGGCTCAGAGACCAAGCGGGTGCAAGCTCGAGGGCTGCTAGGGGCGCTTGCGCTCGCCAGGCCTTCGGCGGGCGAGACCTGAGATATCGGTGAAAACTCATGCGACTTTTTCCATCCCTCCCGAGATACCTCAGCTCGGCAATCTGCCCAGGCTGCGATAAACAATCTCAGCTTATTTATGAAATACGATAAATCGATTTTTCTTATTCTCTTCAAGTTGCTTCTATAACTGCGCGCCTCACGCTTCGCCAGCCACCCGACAGCACTGGAAGAAATCATGAATATCGAACGCTTTGAAACCTCTGCACGCCGCTCCGATATGGTGCTGCACGACAACACCCTGTACATCGGGGGCCAGGTCGCCGCAAACACCCAGGGTGATATCGAAGCCCAGACCCGCGAGATCCTCGGCAATATCGAAGCGATGCTGCTCAGTGTCGGCAGCAACCTCAGCCGGGTGCTCTCGGTACGCATTCTGCTGGCTGACAGGGCTGACTATGCAGGGCTCAACCGGGCCTGGGACGGCTTCTTCCCAGAAGGCCATGCGCCGACTCGCGCCTGCACGTTGGCCGAACTGATCAACCCGGACTGGCGAGTGGAAATGATCGTGGTTGCCGGACGCTGATCAAACTCACGACACGCTGACAACCTAACCATTCGGAGGCCTCGCCATGAGACCTTACTGGCTCGACCGAGCACTGCAAGAAGATACCTCTGCCCCTTGTGCACCTCTGCGGCAGGACACCCAGGCCGATGTCTGCATCGTCGGTGGCGGTTATACCGGCTTGTGGACTGCGATCATGCTCAAGGAGCAGAACCCCGAACTCGACGTGGTGATCATCGAGGCCGACATTTGCGGTGCCGGGGCCAGCGGCCGGAACGGCGGTTGCGCGCTCTCCTGGTCGGCCAAGTACTTCACCCTAGAGCGTCTGTTCGGGGTGGAGGAAGCCATCCGCCTAGTCAAAGCCTCAGAGCAGAGCATTTATGCCATCGGCGATTTCTGCCAGAAGTACGGGGTGGATGCCGACTACCGCCTCGACGGCACGCTCTATACCGCGACCAACCTCGCTCAGGTTGGCGCCACCGATGGAGTTATCGCTGCGCTGGAGCGCAACGGCATCAACTCTTTCAGCAGGCGCCCACTGGCCGACGTGCAGCGCTTGGCCGGATCTAATAAACACCTGGAAGGTTGGTTCTCGCCGGCGGCGGCCAGTGTGCAACCCGGTAAGCTGGTACGCGGCCTGCGCCGAGTTGCCCTAGCTCTAGGCGTGCGCCTGTATGAAGGCACGCCCATGACCAAGCTCAACGAGGGGCAGCCGGCCACTGTGGTCACGGCCCATGGGCAGGTCAAGGCGGGTCGCGTTGTGCTGGCGATTAACGCTTGGATGGCGAGCACCTTCCCGCAGTTCGAGCGCAGTGTGGCGATCGTTTCCAGCGACATGATCATCACCGAGCCACGTCCGGATCTGCTGAAGAAAATCGGCCTGACCAGCGGCGTGACGGTCCTCGACTCACGGATCTTCGTGCACTACTACCACAACACCCCGGACGGCCGAATCATGCTCGGCAAAGGCGGCAATACCTTCGCCTATGGCGGGCGCATGCTGCCGGTATTTGACCAGCCGTCGCCCTACGAGGGCTTGCTACGCAAGACCCTGATCGATTTTTTCCCGGCTTTCGAGGGCGTCGGCATCGAGTCAACCTGGAACGGCCCCTCGGATCGTTCTGTCACTGGCTTACCGTTCTTTGGTCGGTTGGAGCAGACCAGCAATATTTTCTATGGCTTTGGCTACTCGGGAAGCGGCGTCGGCCCCTGCCACATGGGCGGGCAAATTCTTTCTTCGATGGTGCTGGGTCTGGACAATGAGTGGACGCGCTCGCCCTTGCTTAATGGCCCGCTCGGTTATTTTCCGCCAGAACCCATTCGCTATCTCGGCTCGCTGATGGTGCGTAACGCTGTTCGCCGCAAAGAACAGGCCGAAGACCACGGCAGACGGCCACGCTTGCTGGACATCAACTTGGCGAAATTTGCCGCGGCGGCCGGCAAAGCGGATAAGGGTTAGCAGTCTCGGGGGCAGACGATCCGTCTCCATCACTTTCCGCCCAACTCAGCGGCATGGCCATGGTTCGTTTAGAGTTAGCTGAACGGCGCTCATCACTGGCGTGTAATGTCATCGAAATATCACGATCATCAGGATGAATATCTGCTTTGTGCGATTTCCTGCTTTTGATCTAACTCTGCCAGCTACAACAGGCGAAAATCGGTCCTCACGGTCAGCTCAGTTGATCGCTACGGAATGGCAGGTCGACATTGATGAGGTGGGCTATTAGAGCGTTCGCCCACCCATTAAACCAGCTATCACTGGGGGAGCTGGCTTCGCTAGTTGAGGGCGCTGAGAAACAATAACTTTCCACATCACGCTGATTTAGCAAAGGAATCTCATGAGCATCAAACGATATGAAACAGCCGCGCGGATGAGCCGAGTCGTCGTACATAACCAGACCGCCTATTTATGCGGCCAGGTCGCAGAAGATCGTAGCGCCGGCATTCAGGAGCAAACCCGCACCATGCTGGCCAAGGTCGATGCGCTGCTGGAGTCGGTTGGCAGT
>JAWWDH010000452.1:0-2940 GCA_033720015.1 Pseudomonas sp. | reverse complement strand
CGCAACGGTCAGCCCCAAAGCATCGCCGCCGAGCAATTGGTGCCTGGTGACTGGGTAATCTTGGAGGCCGGTGACCGTGTGCCTGCTGATCTGCGTCTGCTGGAAACCCGCGACCTGCGCCTGGATGAAGCAGCGCTGACCGGCGAATCACTGCCCGTGGCCAAACACTCTGACGCAGTCGCTACAACTACCAGCCTCGCTGACCGGCGCTGCATGGCCTACTCCGGCACCCTGGTGAATGCCGGTAGCGCTGCGGGTGTAGTGGTGGCCACCGCTCGGCAAACAGAACTGGGCAAAATCAGCAACATGCTAGAAAAAGTTGTCAGCTTGCAAACACCACTGCTGGTTGATATGGCCACGTTTGCCCGCCACTTGACGCTGGGCATTCTCGCTCTGGCGCTGTTGACCTTTGCCTTTGGCGTACTGCTGCGGGGTTACAGCAGCGAAGACATGTTGCTGGCGGCCGTTAGCCTGGCGGTTGCGGCAATCCCTGAAGGCCTGCCAGCAGTGCTGACCATTATTCTCGCTCTCGGCGTGCAGCGCATGGCCAAACGGCGGGCGATTATTCGCCACCTGCCGGCGGTGGAAAGCCTGGGCGCGGTTACGGTGATCTGCTCGGACAAAACCGGCACCCTGACACGCAACGAGATGACCGTGCAGCAGGTGTTTACCGCCGCCCACCACTACCGCATCGACGGCGTAGGCTATGCCCCGCAAGGGAGTATTCATTGTGATGATGGCCAGTTGTGCCAACTCGACGCCGCCGATGACCTGCGCGAATTGGCCCGCGCCGCTCTGCTGGCCAATAACGCCAGCCTGCTCAGCCACGACAACGGCTGGTGCATCACCGGCGACCCCACTGAAGCCGCCCTGCTGACGCTCGCCGGCAAGGTTGGCCTGCAACTGCAGCATGAGGCCGAAAACCTGCCCCAGGTCGACGCCATACCCTTCAGCTCGGAGCAGCGCTGCACCGCCAGCCTGCACCATGATCACGCCAGCCATGCGCTGATTTATATGATCGGCGCACCCGAGCGCCTGCTCGCCGCCTGCAACCGCCAATGGCGCGACGGCCATCCCGAGCCGCTCGATCTGAGACACTGGCATCAAGCGCTGGACAGTGGCGCCAGTCAGGGTTTGCGCATGCTCGGCCTGGCCATACGGCCGCTCAGCGCCCCGCAACAAACGCTCGACTACCAAGACCTCAATGGTGATTACGTGCTGCTCGGCCTGGTCGGCATGCTTGACCCACCCCGTCAGGAAGCCATTGCCGCCATCGCCGAGTGCCACCGTGCTGGCATCGCGGTAAAGATGATCACCGGCGACCACGCCGGGACCGCCGGCGCTATCGCGCAACGCCTCGGCCTGGGCGTTGACAAACCGTTGACTGGCGCTGAACTCGATACGCTCAGCGACTCACAACTGGATCAACTACTCCCTGCAACCTGCGTGTTTGCCAGGACCAGCCCAGCGCACAAATTGCGCCTGGTTGAACGCCTGCAGGCCCATGGCGCGCGGGTGGCCATGACCGGCGATGGCGTTAACGACGCGCCCGCGCTGAAACGCGCAGACATCGGCATTGCCATGGGCATCAAGGGCACCGAGGCGGCCAAGGAAGCCGCGCAGATGGTGCTGACTGACGACAATTTCGCCACCATCGCCCATGCGGTCGAGGAAGGCCGTACGGTCTATGACAACCTGAAGAAAACCATTCTGTTTATCCTGCCAACCAATGGCGGCGAAGCGTTGATCCTGCTGACCGCCATCGCGCTGGGGCTGACGTTACCGATAACCCCGCTGCAGATTCTCTGGATCAACATGATCACTGCCGTGACCCTGGCGCTGGCCCTGGCATTTGAGCCGGCAGAAGCCAACCTGATGCGCCGCCCGCCGCGAGACCCCAAGGTCAACCTGCTTAGCCGCCACCTGCTCTGGCGCGTGGCCTTTATCGCGGTGCTGATGACCCTGACCAGCCTGAGTCTGTTTCTCTTTAGCCAAACGCTTGGCTGGAGCCTGGACAGCAGTCGCACCCTGGCGGTTAACAGCCTGGTTGCCTGCGAGATTGGCTACCTGTTCAGCAGCCGTCGCCTCGAAGGACCGGCCAACTTCTCCCTAGGCAGCAATCCAATGGTCTGGAGCATGGTCGGTTTATTGATCAGCCTGCAGCTGCTGCTGACCTATTGGCCGGTCATGCAGCAAGTGTTTGCCACCGCCGCCCTGCCGGCTTTCGCCTGGGGCTGGTGCCTGCTGGTAGCGCTGGGGGTATGCGCCTGTGTTGAAGCGGAGAAATGGCTACTGCGCCAGCTCAAGCGCCCGGTTTAAGGGCGCTGCAGCTCAAAGCGCTGCTGGGTACGGGTGTAACCGCTGCCGCCGAGACGCCCAATCAAATCGAGCCGGCTGCTGTCGATCCGACCCTGCTCGTTGAGCACCCGCTCATCGATATGCGCCAGCAGCACCTCGGCAAATAACAGGTGGCAGTTCGGCGCAGCCGCCGGGTAAGGCATGGCCTCGACCAGGCGGCACTCCAGGGCTACCGCCGCACCCGCCACCCGTGGCGGCTTAACCTGGACTGACGGCACGCTGGCGATGCCGCAGTGCTCGAACTCGCTGATGCCATGAGGCAACACCGCCGCACTGGCATTCATCGCCTCTGCCTGCTCAAAGCCGACCAGTTGGATCACCAGTTCGCCGGTGGCCTGCACATTCAGCAGGGTGTCTTTCAGGGCACCGTCAGCACGCTGATTGACGTTGACCAGCAGGGTCGCGGGGTCATCACTGATCACCGTAAAGAAGCTAAACGGCGCCAGATTACTGACCCCGCCTGCCGACAGGCTGGAAACCCAGGCAATCGGCCGCGGAGTGATGGTCGACGCTAGCCAGCGGTAACGCTCAAGCGGTTCAAGGGTGCTGAAATCCAGCTGCATTAACGACCCGCTCGCGACT
>JAWWDH010000451.1:0-2958 GCA_033720015.1 Pseudomonas sp. | reverse complement strand
GTTTGGCATGCCGTTGACGCAGCGGAATACACAGGCGCTCATCCGCCTGCAGCACCTCACCGAGGCGATGCTCGAAGGCAAAGCCCAAGGCGCGGCGGAAGCCCGCGTCATCCAGCGCCATCAGCCGCTCGGCTTCGCCTGGGGTGACGGACCAGACGATCGAGCACCAATGCTCGCCCTCAGGCCCCTCCAACGGCAGAAAGGCCAGCGGTCCGTCATCAGTAAAGCGCTGCCAGGCAGTGGCTTGATGCGCTTTGCTGCAGCGCACGCTGGTGACAATCGCGTGGTGCAGATAATCCCACTCGCGGGTGGCACAACCGGCCAAGCGGCGTACAGCCGAGTTGGCTCCATCGGCGGCAATCAGCAGCGGCGCGCGCAATTCGCGACCGTCAGTCAGGCTCAGCAACCAGCCGTCGCCGGAGCGTCGCAGCTGCTCGACGCGGGCATTCGCCAGCAAGCCAATCGAGCTGTCGTGCAGGCGCTCGAGCAGCGCATCCTGCACCACACGGTTCTCCACGATATGGCCAAGCACCTCGGCATGCACACTGGCCGCGCTGAAATGAATGCTCCCCGTGCCAGAGCCATCCCACACCTGCATCTCGCCATAAGCACAAGCCCGCCGGGCTGCGATCCCCGACCACACGCCGAGGCGCTCGAGAATGCGTTGACTGGCGACTGACAAGGCGCTGACCCGCGGCTCGAACGGCGCCTGCGGGGCAAAGGGTTCGACACTCAGCGGTCCGCCATCGACCAGCAGAATATCCAGGCCCTGATCCTGCAGGGCCAGCGCCAGCGCGCTGCCAACCATTCCAGCGCCGACGATGATCAAATCTGCGTGCATGTCCATTCCTTAGGCGGCCTGTCGAGCGCGCGGCTTAAGCCGCACGTAGAGCGTTTTATGCACGCGCGCCACCAGGGTGCCGCTGCCATCGCGCACCTCTACATGCAGCTCGGGCAGGTACTTATCGCCGCCTGCCGTGTGCTGGCGGATGTCTTCGAGCAGCGCCTCGTTGATACTGAACTCGGCGTACACCGGGCCTGTGCCCGGGGCGATAAAGTCGATACGGGCGGCTTTGTCCCAGACGATAAACTCACGGCCGAGGTTTTCCATGATCATCAGCATGAAAAACGGATCGGTCATCGAGTACAGGCTACCGCCAAACTGGGTGCCAACATAGTTGCGGTTATACCAACCCAGGCCCATCTTCACCTGCACCTGACGGAAGTCCGCGCCGATATGGCGCACCCGCACGCCCGCGCCCAGATACGGTGGATACAGGTTCAGCGCCCAGCGCAGCAGCCGCGCTTTGCGCGCGATTTTTTTCACTGACATAGCTCAAAACTCCGAACGGGTGCCGAGGCCCATGGCCTGGCGGGCGAACCAGCGTTTCGCCGGGGGCAGCAAATCCAGGCCGAGCAAGCCGAGATTGCGCCCGGCCGCCAGCAGCGGCTGGCCGGTGCTGAACAAGCGGGTGACCTGATCGGAGAAGCCCACCGTGAGCTGCTGATCGCTCTGCTGACGACTCAGATAACGCTGCAAGGTAGCCAGATCGCCGAGTGGCGCAGCACTTTCCAGCAGGGTATCCGCCAGCACCAGGGTATCGCGCAGCGACAGGTTGTAACCCTGCCCGGCAATCGGATGCAGGCTGTGCGCGGCATTGCCGAGCACCACCAGGTGTTTGCGCACCTGTTCTTTAGCGGCAGTCAGGGCCAACGGATACAGATGCCGGGTACCGACCTGGCGCAGGCTGCCCAGGCGGTAGCCAAAGGCCTGCTGCAGCTCGGTGAGAAACGCCGCATCGGCGAGCCCCATTAAACGCTCGGCTTCAAGCGTGGCGCGAGTCCACACCAGGGCGCAGCGCTTATCCGCCAATGGCAACAGGGCCATCGGCCCTTCTTCGGTAAACCGCTCGAAGGCCAAGCCGTGGTGCGCATCCTGCGGGCTGACGTTGGCGATCAGCGCACTCTGCCCGTAGGGCGTGGTGCTGACATCGATCCCCAGCTGCTCACGCAAGCCAGAGCGCCCCCCCTCGGCCATGATCGCCAGGTTGCACTCAAGCTCACTGCCATCGTCCAACACCAGTCGATAACCATCCCCTAGCGCCTGCATACGCACAACCTGAGCCGGGCTGCGCCAGCTCACCACATGCGGGTCCAGCGCCTGCCACAGGCATTCACCGAGCCAGGCGTTTTCCACCACATAGCCCAGAGCCGGCACGCCTTCTTCCTCGGCGCTCAGGCGCGCAGCGGCAAAACGGCCACGGTCGGAGACATGAATCTGCTTGATCGGCTCTGCGCGCTGGCTGATCTGCGGCCACAAACCGAGGCGTTGATAGATCTGCTGCGAGCCGAACGACAGCGCAGTCGAGCGCGCGTCGTAGCTAGGCTGGTAGCCGTTGCCGGGGGTAAACGGCTCAATCAGGCAAATGTGCCAACCACGCTGCTTGGCTTCGGCTTGCAAGGCCACCGCCAGACTGGCGCCGACCAGGCCGCCGCCGATGATGGCGATATCCACACGCTGAATCATTTAAGCCGCCGCGCTACGAGCGGCGGCCATCAGCGCTTCGATCTCAGCCACGGTTTTCGGCACGCCGCTGGTCAAAATCTCACAGCCGGTTTTGGTCACCACCACATCGTCCTCGATGCGCACCCCAATACCGCGCCACTTCTTCGCCACATCCTGATTGTCCACGGCGATATAAATACCCGGCTCGACGGTCATGGCCATGCCGACTTCCAGCTCGCGCCATTCGCCGCCAACCTTGTACTCGCCCACATCATGCACATCCATGCCCAGCCAGTGGCCGGCGCGGTGCATATAAAAGGGTTTGTAGGCCTCAGTCGCGATCAGCTCGTCAACATCGCCACTGAGCAGGCCCAGTTCCACCAGCCCGGCAGTGATGACCTGCACAGTGGCCTCATGGGCCTGGTTCCAGTGTTTACCGGGGGCAATTTCCT
>JAWWDH010000450.1:0-2974 GCA_033720015.1 Pseudomonas sp. | reverse complement strand
TTTCGGTCGGCTGGATTATTCGCATAACGCCTTGAATATGTACCTATTGTTTATTACATGAGGCGGGCGCCTGTGCGCCCGCCGCTGGGTTCAGCGCTGAGCAACCAGTTCCTCTAGGTGAGCAATGATGTCGTCCGGCTTGAGCACCAGGATGTCACTTTCCAGAGTGTCGAGAATCACTTCGGCGGTATTGCCGATCAAGGCCCCAGAAAGTCCGGTGCGGGCGACGGTGCCAATCACGGTAACGCCGGCGTTGAGCTGGCGGGCGAGCTGCGGAATCAATGAGTCCGCTGGCCCTTCGGTAATATGCAGGCGTTCATCGCTGATGTCGTACTCAGCCTGGAAAGCTTTGCACTGTTCCCGGTAGCGCGTTTCGATGGTCTCTTTCAACTGGAAGGTCGGGTCGGCAGCTGAAAGCATCGGAGTTGGGTGAGCGCTGATGACATGCAGCTCAGCCTTTGCCAGGGCGGCGATATCAAAGCCATGGCTGACAATGCTGGTGTGCAGGGAGCGGTGTTCACTATCGGCGTTACCCACGTCGACGGCGGCCAAAATGACGCTGCCTGCCCAGGGCTTAGCGGTTTTAACCATTAAAACGGGCGCGGGGCAGTAGCGCAGCAGTTTCCAGTCACCAGGGGTCAGCAGGGCTTTTTTTAGCGGGTTGTCGGGGAAGTGTTGTTTGATCACCAGGCCGCAGCCTTCGGCCTGCTGCACATTAATGATGGTTTGGTGCTGATTTTCATCCCAGGCTTGCTGGCTGGAGGTGCTAAAGCCTTCGCTATTAAGCAACCCGGTGAGGTCACTCAGGTAACCGGCATGGTCACTCTTCTTGTCGCACACCAGTAAGTGCAGGTGCGACTGAGTCACGCCGGCAATCAGTTTGGCGCGCTTTAGGGCCAAGTCTTCCGAGTGATTGGGTTCCATTACCACCAGAATGCTGCGAATAGCTTGCATGATCGTCTCCATGTGCAGTCAATTGATCTGCTTATCACTATAGATCGCTACCACCCGAGCGATGCTGATCGATGTCAATCGAGTGGTGCTTTGCGCGCTCAATCGTATAATGGCCGACCTCTAGCGATATCACCCTTGCCAGCCTAGTTTTGTGAATTTATGTATCTGTTAGCTGAAGCTGAACTCCTGCAGCACTGTTGTTTTTCTCTAATCAAGCGTCGCCAGGCTGTGAGCGTGTGTTCATGAGCCTGCCTGAAATCCATGAGTTCCTGGGGTGCCGTACGCCGGATGCCTGGATCACCGCGGCTTTGGCTGATCAGCAGACCTTGCTTATCGATCACAAGAATTGCGAATTCAAAGCCGCCAGTACAGCGCTGAGCCTGATGGCCAAGTACAGCACTTATGTTGATTTGCTCAACGCCATGTCGCGCCTGGCCCGTGAGGAGTTGGTACACCACGAGCAGGTGCTGCGCATTATGAAGCGCCGCAAGATCGGCCTGCGCCCGGTGTCGGCGGCGCGCTATGCCTCAGGCTTACGCAAAGTGGTGCGCACCCACGAGCCCTACAAGCTAGTCGATACCCTGGTGGTGGGCGCGTTTATCGAGGCGCGCAGCTGTGAACGCTTTGAGGCGCTGGTACCGCACCTGGATGAAGAGCTGGGTACGTTCTATTTCGGCTTGCTGAAAAGCGAGGCGCGGCATTTTCAGGGGTATTTGAAGCTCGCCTACCAATATGGCGAGGCCCGCGATGTCGATCAGACTATCGAGCGGGTGAGGGCAGTGGAGCGAGAACTGATCGAGTCGCCGGACACCGAGTTCCGCTTTCACAGCGGTATTCCGCCTGTCTGAAGCAATGGTGCTTCCGAGTAGGCGCGTGGTCGTTTGGTTGAGGTGCGCTTACGGTTGCTCTTTCGATTCTTGGGCTAGCTCGAAGGCACTGTGCTGAAAGCCTTGCCTGTCGACCTGCAGGGCCCAGCCCAGTTTGTCCCAGTCGCCGAGCACGATGCGCTGCGCCGCTTCGCCGTTGACTAGCAGTTGATGGGTGGCTGGGCGATGGGTGTGGCCGTGAATCAGCGTGCGTACACGGTGCATAGCCATGATGCGCGGCACCTCTTGCGGGGTGACGTCGACAATCTCGCTGGCTTTCATGCGGGTTTGCGTGCGGCTTTCGTTGCGCAGTTTGCGCGCCAACTTTTGCCGGGTTGTGAGCGGCAGGTTACGCAAGACAAACTGGATCACTGGGTTGCGCAGCCAGCGGCGCAGCTTCATGTAGCCAATATCCTGAGTGCACAGGCTGTCGCCGTGCATCAAAAGTGTGCGTTCGCCGTTGAGTTCGATCACGCAGGGGTCGGGTAGTAGGGTGCAACCGGCTTCTTCGCAGAAGGCCTTGCCGATCAGGAAGTCACGATTGCCATGCATCAGGTAGACGCGGGTGCCGCGCTCACTGAGTTGGCGCAAGGCCTGGGCAATCGAGCGCTGAAAAGGGCTTATGGCATCGTCGCCGATCCATACTTCGAAGAAGTCTCCCAGGATATACAACGCCTGGGCATCAACCGCGCGGGTTTCGAGAAAGCGCAGAAACGCCCGGCTGATGTCCGGGCGCTCCTGTTCAAGATGCAGATCAGAGATCAGTAAGATCACTCAACAATCTCGGCGCGTTCGATGATCACGTCATCTACGGGCACATCCTGATGGCCGGATTTGCTGGTGGTTTCTACGCCTTTGATCGCGTTGACCACGTCCATGCCTTCAACCACCTCACCGAATACCGCGTAGCCCCAGCCCTGCACGGTGGGCGCTGTGTGGTTAAGGAAGCTGTTGTCGCCAACGTTGATGAAGAACTGCGCGGAAGCCGAATGCGGCTCCATGGTGCGAGCCATGGCCACGGTGCCGATCTTGTTGGCGACGCCGTTGTTGGCTTCGTTTTTGATGGTGGCGCGGGTGGTTTTCTGCTTCATGCCCGGCTCAAAGCCACCGCCCTGGATCATGAAGTTACTGATGACCCGGTGGAATACGGTGTT
>JAWWDH010000449.1:0-2977 GCA_033720015.1 Pseudomonas sp. | reverse complement strand
GATGGCAGCCGTGCCCACGACCATCGCCAGCCAGAGGTGTGGGTAAAGTGCTGCAAGACCACCGATGAACAGCGGTGTGGCGGTGTAAGCGGCAAAGACCACGCATTGTGTGAAGTTTGGGTTAGCATCGTAAGTGCGTGCCATCCAGTGAATAAACGCACCCATTACGGCTACGCCGGCGAGCATTGCCAGGTAGGTCATAATGGTCATTTGCAGCGCGCTGGCTTCTGTCAGCATCACTGGCGCTCGCTCGCCGATTGCCCAGCCAACCTGGGTAGTGCCGATATAGGCCGATACTGCGGGAATTGCCGCGAGAATCAGTACGTGGGTGAGATACATGTGGCTGATGCTTTCTTCTTCGCCACGGATTTCCTGCCATTCCTGGTCAGGATGGGTGAAGAGCCCCCAAACGTGATGGATCATGCCAGACCTCCATTTTTTATAGCGATCGCCCCCCAGCTCAGCGCCTGATTCGCGTGTGCAGCGTCATCAGGTGCGAGGCCGAACCTATGCGACCGTATGTCGCAGTATAGGTGGCGGTTCAGCCAGGCAAGGGCGACCCTTAGAGCAAATCGGACTCTCAACCACGACCGTAATAACGTTCGAGGATTTCCATAGCCTTGTTAATCGACTGCAAACGCTCTGTACTGCCGCCCCGATCAGGGTGGTGCAGGCTGACCAATTGTCGGTAGCGCTGTTTGATGCTCGCAGGCGTGAGTGTCTCTGGGCTGTCAGCAAGTTCAAAGAGTTCCAGGGCCGCCTGTTGTTCTTCACCACCCTGCATGCGTGACCAGAAACTGCGAAGCAGCTTGACGACATCCTCCTCGTCGGTGTCCCTGAGCTGGCTCATGTCGAGGTAATAATCGCGCAGCGGGTCATGCTCGCTTAGTTCGGCGTTGCCGGGTTGATAGGGCAGCAGCTGAATGTTCAGCGCACTGATCTGCAGGTAGCCGCTTTGCGTTGCCCAGAGTTGTTCGCGCAGGCGATAGAGCGCGTTGAACAGCAGAAAGTGCGTACGAAACAGCACCAGCTTGTCGGTCAGCGGCAGGTTGGGGATATGTGTGCAGTGGCGTGCTTTCAGCTGCTGGATCAGGTCGTACTCGGCAAGGCCGCTAGGTGAGGCACTCAGCAACTGATGCAGGTGTTCGCAGAGGTCGAGGCTGGGGTCTAAATCGTCATTCATCTGCCGAGCCTAGCATTTCAGCAACTGCGGGGTGGGGCGCGTCACGCTTTCTGCGTAAAATGCTGCATCCTCAACGACTTCCGGACTCCAGCGCACCATGGGCACCCTCTCGGTCAATCAGAACAAACTGCAAAAACGTCTGCGTCGCCAGGCCGGCGAAGCCGTTGCCGACTTCAATATGATCGAGGATGGCGACAAGGTCATGGTCTGCCTGTCGGGTGGCAAAGACAGTTACACCATGCTTGACGTGCTGTTGCACCTGCAAAAGGTTGCGCCGATCAAGTTTGAGATCGTTGCGGTGAACATGGACCAGAAGCAGCCAGGCTTCCCCGAACACGTTTTGCCGGCGTATCTAGAGTCCATCGGTGTGCCGTACCACATCGTCGAGAAAGACACCTACTCGGTGGTAAAAGAGAAGATCCCGGAAGGCAAGACCACCTGCTCGCTGTGCTCGCGCCTGCGTCGCGGCACCCTGTACACCTTCGCCGATGAGATCGGTGCGACCAAGATGGCCTTGGGTCACCACCGTGACGACATCCTGGAAACCTTCTTCCTCAATATGTTCTACGGCGGCACCCTCAAGGCCATGCCGCCCAAGCTGCGCGCCGATGACGGCCGTAACGTGGTAATCCGCCCTCTGGCTTATTGCAACGAAGCGGATATCGAGGCTTACAGCCAGCTCAAGGAATTCCCGATCATTCCGTGCAACCTCTGTGGCTCGCAGGAAAATCTGCAGCGTCAGGTGGTTAAGGAAATGCTCCAGGACTGGGAGCGCAAGTCGCCGGGCCGCACCGAGATCATGTTCCGCGCCCTGCAGAACGTGGTGCCATCGCAGTTGGCTGACCGCAATCTGTTCGACTTCAAGAGCCTGAAAATCGATGACAGCGCGACGCCACGCTTTCTCGATGTGATGAACCTCTGATCCTAGGCTTGGCTACGGAGGATGGGGCGAGCGCAGCGACACCCATCAATTACGGTTTAAGGACTGCTCGATGCGTGACTATAAATGGCTGCACGAATACTGCCTGAACCGCTTCGGCTCGGTCGTCGCACTGGAGTCGATGCTGCCGCAGCCACGCAGTGCTGAGGAGTTGCGGGAGATCAGTGATGACCGCTACCTGTCGACGCTCAGTCTGCGGGTTTTCCGCGCCGGGCTTAAACACAGCCTGGTGGATGCCAAGTGGCCGGCGTTTGAGCAGGTGTTCTTCGGCTTCGACCCAGAGAAAGTGGTGCTGATGGGCGCGGAGCGCCTGGAAAATCTGATGCAGGATGCGCGCATCATCAGGCACTTGGGCAAGCTCAAGAGCGTGCCGCGCAATGCTCAGTTCGTTCTCGATGTGCGCCAGGAGAAGGGCAGCTTTGGCGCGCTGATCGCCGATTGGCCGGTGAGTGATATCGTCGGGCTGTGGAAGTACCTGGCCAAACACGGCAGTCAGCTCGGTGGGCTGTCAGCGCCACGGTTTCTGCGCATGGTCGGCAAGGACACGTTCGTGCCCACCGATGATGTGGTCGCAGCACTGAAGGCGCAGAAGATTATCGATAAAGCCCCAACCAGTCTTAAAGAGCGGGCGGCCGTGCAGGACGCCTTCAATCAGTGGCATCTGCAGAGCGGGCGAGCACTGTGTCAGCTATCAGCGATGCTGGCGCTCACGGTTAATCACTAAGGTCGAGCTTTGCGATGGAACAGGCAATCAAGCGGGTCGCGCAGCAACTCAAGCAGGCCGAAAGAGTTTTGCTGATTACCGGTGCCGGCTTGTCTGCCGATTCCGGTTTACCTACCTATCGCGGTCTGGG
>JAWWDH010000448.1:0-2991 GCA_033720015.1 Pseudomonas sp. | reverse complement strand
CTTGGGGTTCACCAACACCGCAGAGGCCGATGATGGCACTACGGCGTTGCCAATGCTGCAAAGCGGTAGCTTCGACTTTTTGGTAACGGACTGGAACATGCCGGGCATGACAGGTATCGATTTGCTGCGCGCCGTGCGTGCAGATGATCGCCTGAAAAGCCTACCGGTACTGATGGTTACTGCTGAAGCCAAGCGCGATCAGATCATCGAAGCCGCTCAGGCTGGGGTTAACGGTTATGTGGTCAAACCGTTCACGGCTCAGGTACTGAAAGAGAAAATTGAGAAGATATTCGAGCGGGTCAACGGCTGATGTCTGCCATGAGGTTCTATGGAACGTAAAGATTCCGTTCAGGGTGAGCTTGAGACGTCCCTGAAACACAACGCTCGCCAACTGGTCGACAGCCTGGAACAAGGCAACTTTGGTGAAGCGGTGCAGCTCATACATGAGCTGAACAAGGCGCGAGACCGTGGTCTGTATCACGAGGTCGGCAAGCTGACCCGTGAGCTGCATAACGCCATCGTCAACTTCCAGCTTGACCCCCGTGTGCCGCATGCCACTGAAGTGTCGCAAATCACCGATGCCACCGAACGCCTGAATTACGTGGTGACGATGACCGAGAAAGCGGCCAATCGCACCATGGATTTGGTTGAGTTGAGCGCACCGCTGGTGAATGGCCTCAGTGATGAAGCGCACAGCCTGAGTGCCGACTGGGGGCGCTTTATGCGCCGCGAGATGAGCGCCGATGGTTTTCGTGAGTTGGCCAAGCGCGTTGAGTTGTTTCTGGCCAGCAGTGAGCGTGACGGGGCGAAAATCTCCGGGCACCTCAATGACATCCTCTTGGCTCAGGACTATCAGGACCTCACCGGACAGGTGATCAAGCGCGTGACCCAGTTGGTCACCGAGGTCGAGAGCAACCTGCTGAAACTGGTGTTGATGGCCAGCCAGGTGGATCAGTTCGCCGGCATTGAGCACAACCACGAGTTGCTTCGTGCCGAACAAGAAAAACAAAAAGAGCCTTCCCATGGTGAAGGTCCGCAGATTCATGCCGATAAGCGTGAAGACGTCGCATCCAGTCAGGATGATGTCGATGATCTGCTTTCCAGCCTAGGATTTTAGGAGCACGTCTTATGAGCTTCGGCGCCGATGAAGAAATCCTCCAGGACTTCCTGGTAGAGGCCGGCGAGATTCTTGATTTATTGTCCGAGCAGCTGGTAGAGCTGGAAAGTCGCCCGGATGATATGAATCTACTCAACGCTATTTTTCGCGGGTTTCATACCGTCAAAGGTGGTGCCGGTTTTCTCCAGCTCAATGAGCTGGTGGAATGCTGCCATATTGCAGAAAACGTCTTCGACATCCTGCGTAAGGGTGAGCGGCGCGTCGACTCCGCATTGATGGATGTGGTGCTAGAAGCACTGGATGCCGTCAACAGCATGTTTACCGAGGTGCGTGAGCGTACCGATCTAACCCCGGCCACCCCTGCGTTGCTAGCCGCCTTGGCGCGCCTGGCGGAGCCAGCGGGGGCTGAACAGGCCGCGCCAGTTGAGGCTCCTGCGCAACCCGAGCTGGCCACTGGTGATATCACCGACAGTGAGTTCGAAGCACTGCTCGGTGCTTTGGATGAGCCAGCGGTGCCCATCTCCAGCGCTGCCAGCAGCGATGAAATCACCGATGATGAATTCGAATCCCTGCTTGATCAGCTGCATGGCAAAGGTCAGTTCGTAGCGCCTGAAGTTGCCGTGACAGCTGCTGCGCCTGCTGTTTCTGCGCCCGCATCTTCGGCGGGCGATGAAATCACCGATGACGAGTTCGAGTCGTTGCTCGACCAGTTGCATGGCAAGGGGCAGTTCGTCACGCCGGCTGTGTCGGCGCCGGTCGCGCCGGCAGCCAAGGTTGAGCCTGCTGCGGATACGAGTGGTGAGATCACTGACGATGAGTTCGAAGCATTGCTCGATCAGTTGCATGGCAAAGGCAAATTTGTCGAGCCTGAGGCGATCAAACCAGTTACGCCAGCAGCTGCCGCCAAGCCTGCGGAGCCCGCCAGCGTGGCTGCCAAACCTGCTGCAAAGCCTGTACCGGTTGCTGCGCCTGTAGCAGAAAAAGCTGCGCCGCCGAGTGAGGCGGAAACCACTGTGCGGGTCGATACCGCACGGCTGGATGAGATCATGAACATGGTCGGCGAGCTGGTGCTGGTGCGTAACCGCCTGGTGCGCCTGGGTTCCAGCAGTGGCGATGAAGCCATGTCCAAGGCCGTGTCCAATCTGGATGTGGTGACGGCCGACCTGCAGACCGCGGTGATGAAAACCCGAATGCAGCCGATCAAGAAGGTCTTCGGGCGCTTCCCGCGCCTGGTCCGTGATCTGGCGCGTAACCTGAAAAAAGAGATCAATCTGGAGTTGGTCGGTGAAGAAACCGACCTCGACAAGAACCTGGTCGAGGCGCTTGCCGATCCGCTGGTGCACTTGGTGCGCAACGCGGTTGACCACGGTATTGAAACCCCGGAAGAACGCGAGGCCTCTGGCAAGTCGCGGGGCGGCAAGGTGGTGCTGTCCGCCGAGCAGGAAGGCGATCACATCCTTTTGTCGATCTCCGACGACGGCAAGGGCATGGATGCTGACGTACTGCGCGCCAAGGCGGTGGAGAAAGGTCTGCTGGACAAAGACGCCGCTGACCGTCTCAACGAGTTCGAATGCTACAACCTGATTTTCGCCCCAGGCTTCTCAACCAAGACCGAGATTTCCGATGTCTCCGGTCGCGGTGTGGGCATGGACGTGGTGAAAACCAAGATTAATCAGCTCAACGGCACCGTTAACGTGTTTTCGGTGAAGGGGCAGGGCTCGAAGATCGTCATTAAGGTGCCGCTGACCCTGGCAATCATGCCGACGCTGATGGTGATGTTGGGCAATCAGGCCTTTGCCTTTCCGCTGGTTAACGTCAACGAAATCTTCCACCTTGATCTATCGCGTACCAATATTGTCGATGGCCAGGAAGTG
>JAWWDH010000447.1:0-2995 GCA_033720015.1 Pseudomonas sp. | reverse complement strand
CTTTCAAGGCGGGCACCTGAATTCGCTGGAGATTGCCGGCCTGACCTTCGATGCCGGCCAGCTCAAACAAGTAAGCCAGCGCGACTCATCCGATAGCGAAGACCTCAGCATTACCAGCGGCGCAGCCCGCGCTATCAGCGGCGGCGGAACCCAGAATAGCGATGAATTCAACTTCGCCGGAGCAACCTACAAGTGGAACAGCAACCTAGCCACCGGCTACAACTACGGCAATCTAGACGGTTTCTACAAGCAGCATATTTTCACGGTCCTGCACACCTTGCCGCTAGGTGACAAGCAATCGCTGAAAACTGATCTGCGCTACGCTCGCTCCACCGACGAGGGCAACAGCAACGTCGACAACAAGGCATTCGGGGCGATGTTCACCTATGCCTTTGGCGGCCACGCACTCGGTGTTGGTTACCAGAGCATGAGCGGAGACACCGGCTACGCCTACATCAACGGCACCGATCCGTTCCTGGTCAACTATGTGCAGATCGGCGACTTCGCTAACAAAGACGAAACCTCATGGCAGGCCCGCTATGACTTCAACTTTGCCAGCGTTGGTATCCCTGGTTTGACGTTCATGACCCGTTACCTGAGCGGCGACGATATTGATCTAGGCGCAGGCAACGCCGATGGCAAGGAGTGGGAGCGCAATACCGACATCGCCTATGTCTTCCAAGACGGTGCACTGAAGAATCTGGGCGTGAAATGGCGCAACGCCACGTTACGTTCGACCAATTTCGGCAACGATGTTGACGAGAACCGCCTGATCGTCAGCTACACACTTCCGCTGTTGTAAACATCAAACCTCAGCGCGGAGCTAGTAGTCGAGTGCCGCGCTGAGAACCGCCCGCGCTAATAAAGTGATACTGCTGGAAGTTCAATCTCAAACATAAAGCTCCTCCCTCCATCAGATTACAAATAAGTAATCCTGTTGCGATCCTGGCGTTAGGTTCGTCTCGTTAAGCTCAAAGTACATGCATTTTGCTTGGCACGAGCTTTGATCGCCCCCATGTTCGACCCTCTCACCATCGACCACCAACTAGCACAGATCTTCTTGACCAGCGCGCGCTGCGCCTGCTTTAGGCAGGCTGCACGCAGCCTAAACTTACATATCGTGCCGATGCGCAAAAAACTCAGGAAGCTGGAGGCAACTGTAGGTACCCCGCTATTCCTTTATAAAGGACGCGAGCTCAGCCTGAGCGCAACAGGACGTGAATTACAACAACTACTGACCCAGAAATTCGGTGACCTGCATCCAGAGGACGTCAATGTCCAGCGAGCTCTGGTACGTCTTGCGGTGCCGACGGCACTGCTCACCGACCTGCTGGCCCGTGATTTGATCTCCTGGCTGCGTAATGACGCGGCCGTGAGACTAGAAATCATCCCACAGGAGGGCGAGCCCGAGAGGCTGGCAGAGGTCATGATTTGGATCACCGATCCCGGCACGGCAAGACCGACTCCAAGCTTTGCAATGACTAAACCATTGATGCTTGCACGAATTCCCTATCGTGCCCATATGGCCAAACGTTATGCAGGTAAACGCCTACCGAGCTCTGTAGCCGACCTCAAAGATTTCATGCTGGTACAGCTCGCGGGAAACGCAACGGTTGACAGTTTCGAACCATGGAATCAGCTGATCCGTCAGCGCCGAAGTGCGGTCATTCAAGTGCATTCACAAGAGTGGGTCGTTGACTTGCTGCGTAACTCCTCCTGCATTGGCCTGCTACCTGGCTACATCTCCCATGTAGACCTTAACCTGCTGCCCCTTGACGAGTTATTCGAGACTGCCTTGGAACGGGTGGTCTGGATTTCAACGTCCCCGCTGGCAGCAGAGCGATCAGAAGTGCAGACACTGGTGTCGCTCATCTACAAAGCTTTTGAAGATCGCCACAACTGGTTCACTCAGTAGCCCTGAGTAGTCCACAAGCAGTTAATTCACCAAATAGTCATCTCGCTGAAACAAACAAAGGTTTCCGCTCCTGCATTGAAACCCTCGCTCTGTAAGGCTTTCATTCGCCCTCCCGATCATTGAAATAAAAATGTCATCGAAAGTATGTGCAAGTGTAATACGCCTACCCGAGCCTGCCCCTCGTCTACCACACATGTTTTCGACGAGGATAATTACATGCTCATTGCTACCCCCAACTCTCAATGGCTTAACCGAGTCACGTGCGGGCTCCTGCTGAGCGCTGGAGGACTCGGTCTCAGTCAACCAGCGGCAGCTGATTTTTTGGCAGATAGCAAAGCTGGTCTGGAAGCGCGCAACTTCTATTTCAATCGCGACTTCCGCCAAGACTCAGCCAGCCAGTCAAAGCAGGAAGAATGGGCCCAGGGCTTCCTGCTGCGCTACGAGTCCGGGTTCACCGAAGGGACAGTCGGCGTGGGCATCGACGCCATCGGCATGCTTGGCCTCAAGCTGGACTCCAGCGCCGACCGCTCAGGCTCGGGCCTGCTCAAGCGCGATAAAGAAGCACCTCGTGCCGCGCAGGATGAATATGGTGAGATGGGCTTAACCGCGAAGCTGCGCGCCTCAAACAGCGTGCTGAAACTGGGCACGCTGCAACCCAGACTGCCAACCGTCCAAGCGAACGACTCGCGCCTACAGCCACAAACCTTTCAGGGCGGACATCTCAACTCGCTGGAGATTGACGGGCTTACCTTCGATGCAGGCCAGCTCAAGCAAGTAAGCCAGCGCGACTCCTCCGATAGCGAAGACCTCAGCATTACCAGCGGCTCTGCCCGCGCTATCAGTGGCGGTGGAACCCAGACGAGCGATGAGTTCAGCTTTGCCGGGGCGACCTACAAATGGAACAGCAACCTGGCCACCGGCTACAACTACGGCAATCTGGACGAGTTCTACAAGCAGCATATTTTCACGGTCCTGCACACCTTGCCGCTAGGTGACAAGCAATCGCTGAAAACTGATCTGCGCTACGCTCGCTCCACCGACGAGGGCAACAGCAACGTCGACACCATGGCATTCGGGGCG
>JAWWDH010000446.1:0-2996 GCA_033720015.1 Pseudomonas sp. | reverse complement strand
GTTAACCTTACCGGCGTTTCAGCTGGCCGTTATGTTCCCGCTGGGCCGCAGGCTTATGGCCGTGATGTGACCAGCGAGATGTGGATCAACCAGACCAACCTGACGGCGTACTTCGATACCTTGGGCCTGGGCCATACCCTGGTTACGGGCGTCGAGGTGTCACGCGAGGATTACTACCGCAATACCTACAACCACGCGCTCAACTTTGCCGGCAAGGATTACGACCTGGGCAACCCGCCGGGTTATTACGCAGGGGCGACCAGCAAGACTCGCACGGCCGAAACCTCGACCGAGCTTGAGAACCAGGCAGTCTATGCGTTTGACACCATTGCTCTAAACCAGCAGTGGGACTTGAGCCTGGGGCTGCGTTATGACTGGATCAAGGGCGACTCGAAGAACACCGCGCTGCCCGCCGGTACGACGACGCGTCTGAGCTCGCGCGACAAGGAGCTCAGCGGGCGGGCTGGCGTGGTCTACAAACCGGCTGAGAATGGTCGCATCTACCTGGCCTACGGCACTTCCTTTAACCCGGCTGCCGAAGCCTTGGCGTCTTCCGGCTCGTTAAACGCCGCCGCCGCCGAGTTGGACCCGGAAGAGAACAAAACCTGGGAGTTGGGCACCAAGTGGGAGCTGCTGGACAACCGTCTGCAGTTGGATGCCGCGCTGTTTCGCGTAGAGAAGACCAACGCCCGTGAAACCATGGCCGATGGCTCAACCGAACTGGCCGGTGAGCAGCGCGTGCAGGGGGTTGAGCTGGGGGTGAGCGGGCGTATTAGCGAGCAGTGGAACGTCTACGCCAACTACACCTTCCTCGACAGTGAAACGCTCAAAGCAGCGGATACCGCTGCCGGTATCGCCAAAGAAGGCCAGGCATTGGGCAATACCCCGCCGCGCTCATTCAATCTGTGGAGCACCTATGAGCTGCCTGCTGGCTGGCGTGTCGGCTATGGCGCGCGTTACGCCAGTGAGCGCAACGTGACCTCCAGCGATAACGCCAAACTGGATGCCTACTGGGTGCATAACGCGATGGTCGGCTACAAGGTTAATCAGGAACTCGACCTGCAGCTGAACATGAACAACCTGTTCGACAAGGACTACGTGCAGAGCGTGCGGCAGAACGTTGGTCTCAATACTCGTTCTTCAGCCATCGAATATGGCGATGCGCGTTCGGCTGTGCTGTCGGCCACTTACCGCTTCTAGTTACTGCGCCTTGCTGATTTAACGAGAAACCCTGCTCCGCTGTGTGCAGGGTTTTTTCGTTCAACAGGTGGGCGAGGTAAAGAGTGAGTAAAGCTCGGCGTGCTTTAAGTATATGAAATTAATTCTCAAATAGAATTCATTCCTTCTCGGTGGGTTGCCGCTTTGTGGCTAATGACTGCCTGTGTTCAACCTTTGCGCTCGAGTGTCCTGTGGTGAAGAAAATCCTGTTCCAGTTGCATTGGCTGTTCGGCATCACTGCCGGACTGGTATTGGCCCTGATGGGAGTGACGGGGGCGGCCTACTCATTTCAGGACGAGCTGCTGCGTGCGCTCAACCCCGAGTTTTTTCAGGGCGAGGTGCGTGACAGCCCTGTGCTGACAGCTGTGCAGCTGGTGCCAGCGCTTGCGGTGGCAGGGCAGCAGCCGGTGGTCGGTGTTTGGCTGGGTGGGCAGGGCGAGCGTGTCGGACGGGTGTTGTTTGTGCCAGAGCCAGGCGAGCGCCGCGGCCCGTCGCGTTACTTCGATGCCACTAGCGCTGAGCTGTTGGGTGAGCCGCGGGGGCAGGGCTTCTTCGATTTGATGCTGAAGCTGCACCGGTTTCTCGCCATGGGTGAATACGGCAAGCAGATCACGGCGGCCTGTACCTTGATCTTGTTGTTCTTCTGTTTGTCGGGGCTGTACCTGCGTTGGCCGCGTCAGGCCAGCAGCTGGCGCGCGTGGCTAACCCTGAACTGGGCGCGCAAAGGCCGTAGCTTCAATTGGGACCTGCATGCGGTGGCCGGAACCTGGTGCCTGGCGCTCTATCTGCTTGCCGCGTTGACGGGGCTGTATTGGTCCTATGACTGGTATCGCGAGGGGGCGACGGCGTTACTCAGTGATCAGGCGAACAAGCCGTCGCGTGGGACTAAGCGCGCGACGGCGCCTGACGGAGCGCTCCCTGCCGTTAATCTGCCGGCCGTGTGGGCAAGCTTTCAGCGTGAAGCCGGTGCTCAGCTGAGCAGCTACAACCTGCGCCTGCCGACTGCGGCCGGACAAGCGGTGACGGTATTCTATCTGCGTGATGACGCTGCCCATGAGCGTGCGTTCAACCAGCTGACACTCGATCCGCTGAGTGGCGAGCCGGGCCTGCATAAACGCTATGCCCAGCAGGCCTTTGGCGAGCAGCTGCTGAGCAGCGTGTATGCCTTGCATGTGGGCAGTTACTTTGGCCTGACTGGACGCATTTTGCTGTTCCTGGCCAGCTTGGCGCTGCCGTTGTTCGCCATCACCGGTTGGATGCTCTACCTCGATCGGCGGCGCAAGAAGCGCGCGCTGCTGCAGGCGCGCGGCGGCGTGCAGTCGAGCGCGGCAACTGCGGGAAGCTGGTTGATTGGCTTTGCCAGCCAGAGTGGCTTTGCCGAGCAGCTGGCCTGGAAAACTGCCGGGCAATTGCAGGCTGCCGGGCTGGCGGTCAACGTGCAGCCCTTGGCCAAACTCACCGAGCCGATGTTGCGTCAGGCGCAGCAGGCGCTGTTTGTCGTCAGCACCTTTGGTGAGGGAGAGGCTCCGGACAGTGCGCGCGGCTTCGAGCGCAAGCTGCTCGGCCAGGCGCTGGGCCTTGAGCATTTGCGCTATGCCATGCTCGCCCTGGGTGATCGCCAGTATCAGCACTTCTGCGGTTTCGCTATTCGCGTGCAAGGCTGGTTGACTGAGCAAGGTGCGCAAAGCCTGTTTGACGCCGTACAGGTGGACGCCGCCGATGCAGAACAGCGGGGTCGCGCCGAGCCCCGGCCGCAGCTCGACCACGGTCGAGAGCCG
>JAWWDH010000445.1:0-2996 GCA_033720015.1 Pseudomonas sp. | reverse complement strand
CGCTTGATCACCCGGAACGGATGCTCGACCTTGGCACGCACCTGGGCCTTGGTCTTCTCGATCTTGCGCTTCACCCGATACAGCAGGCTGCGCTTGCCATGCTTCTTATAGGTGCTGCGACGGGCGGCAACCTGCCAGATGACCTTCCGGCCCTCATGCTCGGGGCGCTTCTCGACTCCGGTATAACCGGCATCCGCGCAGACCACGTTTTCTTCGCCATGTAACAGCTTATCGACCTGAGTAACATCCGCCACATTGGCCGCTGTGCCCACTACGCTGTGCACCAAGCCCGACTCGGCATCCACGCCGATGTGGGCCTTCATGCCGAAGTAGTACTGGTTACCCTTCTTAGTTTGGTGCATTTCTGGGTCGCGCTTTTTGTCCTTGTTCTTGGTGGAACTGGGCGCATTGATCAGCGTGGCATCGACGATGGTGCCCTGGCGAAGTGACAGGCCGCGGTCACCCAGGTAGCCATTGATCACGGCCAAGATGCCGGCGGCTAGCTCGTGCTTCTCCAGCAAACGGCGGAAGTTGAGAATGGTGGTTTCATCGGGAATGCGCTCCAAGGCCAGTCCCGCGAACTGGCGCAGGATGGTGGTCTCGTACAGAGCCTCCTCCATCGCCGGGTCGCTGTAACCGAACCAGTTCTGCATCAGATGAACTCGCAACATTGCCATCAGCGGGTACGCCGGACGACCTCCATCACCCTTGGGGTAGTAAGGCTCAATCAAAGCAATCAAACCCTTCCATGGCACCACCCGATCCATCTCGATCAGGAACAGCTCTTTGCGGGTTTGCTTGCGCTTGCCGGCGTACTCAGCGTCGGCGAAGGTCATCTGCTTCATCGGAAAACTCGGCGGGTGGTGTCTGGGTATTTTGCCAAAATCAGGAAGTCTTTTTCAGAGTGTCCCTAGGTGATTATCCGCGGGCGCGCAGTCACCTGCTGATGCTCAATTCTAAGGAAATCGAGGCCATAGGGTTTTACCAGGCTGAACTGGATACCCTGCAAGCATTGGCCGATCCGACGGGCATTGAGCCTTCGCGTCAGCGTGAGCTGGTAGAGCTGTTTGCTGCAGTCGAGCGCTCACCGCTGTCCGACGCACAGCGGCTGCGTATCGCCAAGTACGCATTGGCGTTGGGTGCGCCGGGTTTGGCGGCAGGTGTTTACGCGGAAATGGCCGAGCGTGATCCAGACCGTCATGCCGAGTGGCTGAGTGAAGCCGCTAAATGGTATCAGGCCAGTGGTGACGCGGAGCACGCTGCGAGCCTGTATTTACAGCTAATGGACTCTGCAGTTACCGACAAAGAGCGTAGGGCTTATCTAGAGCAGGCCTTTTACAGTTTTTTGTCTGCGGATCGCAGCGAGCGTGCGGCTGAGTTACTGAGTCTGCACATCTCAGCGTTAGTGGAAACAGATGCCGTGCTGTTGGACGCAGCTGTAAGGGCTTCTGTTGGTAGTCATCGTTTCGATCTGGCCGCTTTATTTGTCGAGCGTTGGCGCACCCTGCTGCCATATGATCCTGAAGCATTGGCCGTGGAGATGCGTCTGCATCTGGCCGCCGGTGATCTCGAACGTGCCTGGGCTACGGGTCAGGTTATGCTTCAATCGCGCCCCGATGATCTTGAGTTATTGACCCAACTGGCCCAGTTGGCAGAGTGGACGGCTCGGCCACAGGATGCCCTGCACTATTGGGTCAGCGCTCTGCAGCTTAAAGAAGATAGCGCCATGCGTGATCATGCCTGGCGTTTGGCCACTCAGCTGTTTGATTTTGATCAAGCCATTCCCTTGCTAGCCCAGCTGGCTCAGCAACGCCGGCTCTCCGATGTGGAGCTTGATGCGTTGGTATACAGCCACCAGTCACGAGGTACGCCTGAGCAAGGTGAGGCCTGGCTGCGCAGCTATTTAGGTTTGTATCCAGAGCAAAAGATTGCGTGGGTGCGCCTGCAACAGATTTTGGAACATACCCTGCAGTATGAGCAGGAATCTCGGGTATGGGCTGAGATGGACAAACGCTTCGGGCTGACTATTGCCCAGCGAGTAAGTTGGGCAGAAGTTGACTGGAAGCGATTTGATGCGCCTGCAGCTTGGGTCACGCTGAATGCGATCGACCCTAGTCAGGTGGATGATGATGCCTACTGGCGTTTGCGCGGAGACCTCGCGTGGGAGCTAGAGCTGGACGACGATGCTCGCGCTGCCTATGAACGGTTGCTGGGGCTGGATGTGGCGTTGGGCAGTAATGCAGAAGAACGTCTGATTTTGATCTACACCCAACAGGCCCCGGAGAAAGCCTTGGCGCTGCTGATCGAGAGCTGGCAGCGAAGTGCAGATCCACAGCGCTTGAGCAGCGCCTTGAACTTGGCCGAGCAGCTCGGTGAATGGCAGCAACTGCAGGCTTTAGTCGACCAAGCCAGTCGCCTGCCCAATGGGGCCCGCGCGCCCTCAGTGCTGAGTGCTCGTGGCGTGCTGGCCAGTCGCGCCGGACGAGTTGATGAGGCCGAACGCCTCTATCGCATGGGTTTGAGCTTGTATCCGCGGCAAAGTATTTTTCGCCAGCGACTGCTCTGGTTGTTTATTGATCAGGGGCGCAAGGACAAATTACCGGTATTGCTGGAGCAATGGCGGGCGTTGGCGGCGGACGATGGCGGGCTGTGGTTACCCTTTGCCAGTGCCAATATGCTGTTGAACCGTACTCGGCCGGCACTGGGCTGGTTCAGTGTGTACCTCAAAAGCAACCCTCGCGACTGGCTGGTTCAGTCAGCTTATGCCGATGCATTGGACAGTGCGGGCTATGCGGACAGGGCCATGCGCCTTCGTGCCTTTTTAATTGCCCAGATCAAACCTGCACAACTGGCCGGCAACCCAGAGCGCCATAGCATGTACCTGCGTCTATTGGTTAGCACGCAGTCATTGCGCAGCGCCAACCGGCAGGCGCTGAACTGGCAGGATGGCTCGCTGCCGATGCTACAGGTCTGGTTCAGCCAGTTTCTCGAGCAAT
>JAWWDH010000444.1:0-3000 GCA_033720015.1 Pseudomonas sp. | reverse complement strand
CGACCGCAGATTTCCGGATGCGCCGGCTTCACGCCGACATCTTCACGGTGGTGCCAGCAACGCGCGCACTTGGCGTGTGAAGACTTGAGCACTTTCAATTTGAGGCCGGCAACTTCGGTTACCACGGCATCATCTGGCGCAGCGCTGAGCGGCGCCAAGCTGGCGGTGGAAGTGATCAATACGAAGCGCAGTTCATTGCCGAGCTTGTTCAGGTCGGCGATCAGGCTGTCTTCGGCATACAGGGTAACTTCGGCCTGCAGGTTGCCGCCAATGGCCTTGGCCGCGCGCAGGTTTTCCATCTCCTTGTTCACCGCAACCTTGACCGCCATGACCCGCTCCCAGAACTCGCGGCTCAACTCGAAGTCCTGCGGCAACTCGCTCAGCCCCTGGTACCAGCCGTTGAGCATCACCGATTCATTACGCTCGCCCGGCAGGTACTGCCACAGCTCGTCGGCGGTGAAGGACAGCACGGGCGCGATCCAGCGCACCAGGGCTTCGGCGATGTGGTACAGCGCGCTCTGGCAGGAACGACGCGCCACACTGTCGGCAGCGGTGGTGTACTGACGGTCTTTGATGATATCGAGGTAGAAGCCGCCCAGCTCCTGCACGCAGAAGTTGTGCACCTTCTGGTAGACGTTCCAGAAGCGGTAGCTGTCGTAGGCTTCTTCAATTTCACGCTGCAGCAGCAGCGCACGATCTACTGCCCAGCGATCCAGCGCCAACATCTCATCGACCGGCAGCAGGTGCTGCACGGGGTCAAAACCGCTGAGGTTGGACAGCAGGAAGCGCGCGGTATTACGGATGCGCCGGTAAGAATCGGCGCTGCGCTGGAGGATGACCTTGGACACGGCCATCTCACCGGAATAGTCGGTAGACGACACCCACAGGCGCAGAATATCGGCACCCAGGCTGTCGTTGACTTCCTGCGGCGCGACCACATTGCCGAGAGACTTGGACATCTTGCGGCCATTCTCGTCGACCACAAAACCATGGGTCAGCAGCTCTTTGTACGGCGCATGGCCGTCGATCGCCGCACCGGTCAGCAGGGATGAATGGAACCAGCCGCGATGCTGGTCGGAACCTTCCAGGTACAAATTGGCGCGAGGGCCGCTGTCGTGGCCCATCGGGTGCGAGCCACGCATTACGTGCCGGTGGGTGGTGCCCGAGTCAAACCAGACATCCAGGGTGTCGCTGATTTTGTCGTAGTCGGCGGCTTCATCACCCAGCAGCTCGGCAGCGTCGAGCTTGAACCAGGCTTCGATGCCCTCTTGTTCAACTCGCTGAGCGACTTCTTCCATCAGCTCGGCGGTACGCGGGTGCAATTCACCCGACGCCTTGTGCAGGAAGAACGGGATCGGCACGCCCCAGTTACGCTGACGCGAGATGCACCAGTCCGGACGCCCGGCAATCATGCTGTGCAAGCGCGCCTGGCCCCAAGCCGGAACAAACTCGGTCTGCTCGATGGCGCTCAGAGCACGTTCGCGCAGGGTGTTGCCTTCGTGAGGCTGCTTGTCCATACCGACGAACCACTGCGCCGTCGCGCGGTAGATCAGCGGCGTTTTGTGCCGCCAGCAGTGCATGTAGCTGTGCTGGATGGCTTCGTGCTTGAGCAGCGCGCCGACTTCTTCAAGCTTGGCGACGATGGCCGGATTGGCCTTCCAGATAAACTGGCCGCCGAAGAACGGCAGATCGCTGACGTACACACCATTGCTCTGCACCGGGCTGAGAATGTCGTCATTGCTCATGCCGTAGCCTTTGCAGGAACGGAAGTCGTCTTCGCCATAGGCCGGGGCCGAGTGCACGACGCCAGTACCGGCACCCAGCTCAACGTATTCCGCCAGATACACCGGGGCGAAGCGCTCGTAGAACGGATGACGGCAGCGGATCAACTCCAGAGCTGCGCCCGGGGCTGTAGCGATCACTTCACCTTGCAGGCCATAACGGGCCAGGCAGCCTTCAACCAGCTCTTCCGCCAGCAGTAGCAGGCGCTCGCCAGTGTCGACCAGGGCATAGGTAAACTCGGGGTGGACGTTAAGCGCCTGGTTGGCAGGAATGGTCCACGGCGTGGTGGTCCAGATCACGATAGAAGCAGGCTTAGGCAGGCTGGCCAGACCAAAGGCGGCGGCCAGTTTGTCGGTATCTTCAACCACGAAGGCCACGTCAATAGCCTCGGACTTCTTGTCCTGATACTCGACTTCAGCCTCAGCCAGCGCCGAACCGCAATCGAAGCACCAGTTGACTGGCTTCAGGCCCTTGAACACAAAGCCTTGCTTGACCATCTCGGCCAGCGCGCGGATCTCGCCCGCTTCGTTGGCAAAGTCCATGGTCTTGTACGGATTAGCCCAGTCACCCAGCACGCCGAGGCGGATAAAGTCGGCCTTTTGCCCTTCGATCTGCTCGCCGGCATAGGTCCGGCAGCGCTCGCGGGTCAAGTCAGACGGCTGATTCTTGCCGAAGGTGGTTTCCACTTTGTGCTCAATCGGCAGGCCGTGGCAGTCCCAGCCCGGCACATAGGGGGCATCATAGCCGGCCAGGGTCTTGGAGCGGGTGATGATGTCCTTGAGGATCTTGTTGACCGCATGCCCAATGTGAATGCTGCCGTTGGCGTAAGGCGGGCCGTCATGCAGGACGAACTTCGGCCGGCCTTCGCCTTGCGCACGCAGCTTCTGATACAGGCCAATTTCATTCCAACGCTGCAAAATCTGCGGCTCGCGCTGCGGCAGACCGGCTTTCATCGGGAATTGGGTATCAGGCAGATTCAACGTGGCTTTGTAGTCAGTCATTTCAGGCTCTTCTAAGCGGTTGGCGCTATGTGTTTAAGCGCACCAATAGGCGCGGGCGGCGACAATATCGGCAGCAATTGCTGCCTTCAGTGCCTCAAGCGAGGCGAAACGCTGCTCATCACGCAGCTTGCGGTGGAAGGCCACCGTTAAACGCCGGCCATATAGATCACCGGCAAAATTCAGCACATGTACTTCCAGGTGGGCACTGCCATCACCT
>JAWWDH010000443.1:0-3007 GCA_033720015.1 Pseudomonas sp. | reverse complement strand
TCGACGGTCATGCCGTGCAGGTCGAGGCTGCCTTCAAAGCTGATTTGACCCAGCTTGAGCTTGCGCATCTGGCCTTCTTGCACACCATTGGCCGCCCAGTACAGCGGGTCTTCGGCGCCGACATCGATAACGAACTGATCAGACAGTCCGTCAACCTTGATCGAATCCACACGCGCGGTGGCCGCCTGACGCAAGGTGGCCAGTTGCGCGCGGTTGGTCTTTGGCTTGCCGGTGTCAGCGCGGTCATATTTGATCGGTTTGACGCCGTGCAGCTGGGCTTTAAACAGGGAAATATCGTCGTCTTGCATCTGGGCCTCCGCGAAGGTCGCTAGTGTAACCAACCTGCAGGCCTTCGTGCTGTGCGGATCAGTCAGGCTCAGTCACGCTTTTTCATCAGGTGCGGGGCCATGCTCAGGTCGCTGGGGCGATGCAGCCGGCGTCGACAACGCCGCCAGAGCAGCACGCCAACGCATAGCAGCAGCAAACCGATGACGATAAATGCGCTGGCAGCGGCCGGCGAGTCGTTGAGCGGGCCGAGCGCAGCCGGCTGGCCGAGCAGGGTGGCGGTGCCGGCCATGCTCAGCAGCACGCCAACTGTGGCGAACAGCGCCGCCAGCCCAGCGCCCAGGCGGAAACGCCAGTTGCGGACATTGCGTGGGCGCAGGCGGCGTGCATCAAAACCATCGGAGAATTTCATTCCGATTTCCTCATGCCAATTTCCTCGGTGGCTATCGGCGGTATGACCGGCATGCACTGGCGTGGTTCAACTGTGGCGGCCAGTACATGTGCAAGTTGCGAACTGCAGCGCGCTGGGCGGCTGCTTAGATCAGGGCGCTGGCGTGGGGTACCACGGCGGCAAAGTTGTCGGCCAGGGCGATCATCTCGGCGCGGTGCATGTCGGCGGCACTGATTATCTGGTCGTCAAGGGTCGGTAGGTCGCGGGTGGCGCAGGCAGCATCGACCACCGTGCAACGGTAACCATAGTCTTTGGTGGCGCGTACCGTGGTGCTGACGCTCGAATGGGTCATAAAGCCGCAGACAATCAGGTCCAGGTGCCCCAGCGCTTGCAGGCGCTCATGCAGGTCGGTGCCATTAAAAGCGTTGGGCATGCGCTTCTCCACAATGATTTCCCCCGGCAGCGGCGCGACTTCCGGCAGGTGCATGCCGCGTGAGCCACGGGGGTCGAGCAGGCCATCGGGAATGCCCAGGTGTTTGATATGGACTATGGCACTGCCGCGCTCACGTGCAGCGGCGAGCAGTTGAGCAATCTCTGCCAGTGCCGCATCCAGTCCCGGTAACTGCAAGACGCCGCTGCGGTATTCCTCCTGCGCATCGATGATCAGCAAGGTCGCATTACTCAAGTTGGCCGGTGCATGGGCACGGCCAGTGAGGGCGAACATCGTTTTTTGGCGGGACATGGCAGAAGCTCCAAGCTGGCATGGACGGACCAGCCATTGTCCACCTGTACCGCACTTCTGTGAACCGTTGCGGTTGATGAACTTATGTGCTGCCCGGACAGCGAGCAGATTCGCCTGCTTGCCAAGGGCCGGCAATTGCCGGGAAAGGCGTTGCGCCTCACGCGTGACCGGGGGCCGTTATCCAGCCCACGGAGTCACGCTACACCTTAATACGTCGCTATCAGTACAGGCCGAACAACTCGAACTGCAGGTACCAGACACCCAGCGAGCCGAAAAAGTTGACCAGGATCGCGGGCAGGAACTTCAGGTGCACGGCGAAGCTGTAGGTCTTGTCCAGCGACATGGCCATGATCCCTGCGGCTGAGCCGACCACCGTCAGCGAACCGCCAATGCCGACCATCAACGCATTCAGTGCCCACTGGTTAAGCCCCAGTTCGGGGTTCGACATCAACGCCGCCGCTTCTACGGGCACGTTGTCCATCACTCCGGAGGCCACGCCGAGCACCACGTTCACGGCGGTAGGGTGCATCACGTCGAACAGCTGCGAGATATACGACAGCCAGCCGACGTGGTTGAGGCACGCCACCGAGGTGATGATGCCGATAAAGAACAACAGGGCGTTCCACTCGACCTTTTGCAACTGGTCCTGCCAGGGCAGTTCGATGCCGCGGCGCATCAGCAGCCAGGCGTACAGGGCGACGATGCCCAGGCCGATGCCGATGGCAAACTCGATGCTGACTTTCAGCACGATATTGCACAGCACCGCGCCGGATACAGCGCAGAAGCCAACCAATGCCAGGCCCGCGCCGCCAGGCTTGAGGGCCGATTCGGCGGGGTCAGCAAGGTGGACCAGGCTCTCCCCATCGAGTTTGCGCAGGTAGAAAAAGTGCAGGGTGGCGGCGAACAGCAACCAGCCAATCAGCGCCGACGGGATCAGCAGCAACAAACCGGCGATGCTGATTTTGCCGGCCAGCACCACCATCAGGCTGGTCGAAGTGCCGAGAAACCACACCCCGGAGTTAGACGCGACGACGATGTTGCACAGCGAAATATGCGTGTAACGCTGATTGGTTGAGATGTTCTTCACCGTTTTGCCGAAGATCATCGCTGTGGTGATGTTGTTGAGAAACGGCGAGAGCAGCGCCGACAGCGCGCCGGTGGCCCAGAACATGCCGCGTGCACCGAGGCCTTTGCGCATCAGGTAGCCATTGAGCGCGGTGAACACATTTCGCTCGTTAAGCAGCTCGACGATCATCCACATAAACGCCATAAAGGCGATCAGGCCGAACAGTTCTTCCTTGATTTCATTCTGCGCATGCAGGAAGTACTGGAAGCCATTGGGGTCGTAAAACGCGTAATGGGCACCGATAACGATCAGGCCGGACATCATGAACATCGCCGGCTTGAATTTATCCATCTCCAGTTGGGCTTCAAAAACAATCAGCGTCATGCCAATCAGGAATATCGCTAGCACGAGCAAACCCGTGAGCGAGAAGGGATCTATGACCATGGTTAGGGATTCTTGAGAAAGGGTAGGGAAGGGTTAGAAAATTGGTAACAAAATTATACGATGTGGCGTGAGGCTTAGG
>JAWWDH010000442.1:0-3008 GCA_033720015.1 Pseudomonas sp. | reverse complement strand
TAGGCCATCACAGTCAACGGCAAGCAGGCCAGCAGCGCGCAACAAAGCTTTTTCATCAGGGCAGTCTCCGGCAAAAGGAGACCAGTTTAGGTTGATTGAGTCAGCATTTGCACCCTAGAACTTGAGTGCGTACAGGAACCGAATATGAAAGCCCCCCGCGTAACCCTCGATCAATGGCGCACCCTGCAAGCAGTGGTCGATCACGGCGGCTTTGCCCAGGCGGCTGAAGTCCTCCATCGCTCACAGTCCTCGGTCAGCTACACCGTGGCGCGCATGCAGGAGCAGCTTGGCGTGCCGCTGTTGCGCATCGACGGGCGCAAAGCCGTGCTCACCGAAGCCGGTGACGTGCTGCTGCGGCGCTCGCGGCAGCTGGTTAAACAAGCCAGCCAGCTGGAAGACCTGGCCCACCACATGGAACAGGGCTGGGAAGCCGAAGTACGCCTGGTGGTAGACGCCGCTTACCCCAATGCACGTCTGGTGCGTGCGCTGACCGCCTTTATGCCGCAAAGCCGTGGCTGTCGCGTACGCCTGCGCGAGGAAGTGCTGTCCGGCGTGGAAGAGGTAATAAAGGAAGGCACCGCCGACCTAGCCATCAGTGCGCTGAGCATTCCCGGTTTCCTCGGGGCCGAAATGAGCACGGTGGAGTTTGTCGCCGTGGCCCACCCCGATCACCCGCTGCACCGCTTGCAGCGGGTCGTCACCTTTCAGGACCTGGAAACCCAGATGCAGGTGGTGATCCGCGACTCCGGCCGCCAGCAGCCACGTGATGTTGGCTGGCTTGGTGCGGAACAACGCTGGACGGTCGGCAGCCTGGCCACCGCGGCCACCTTTGTCAGCAACGGCCTGGGCTTTGCCTGGTTGCCGCGCCACCTGATCGAGCGTGAGCTTACGGATGGTCTGCTCAAGCCCCTGCCATTGGAGCAAGGCGGCAGCCGCAACCCGCTGTTCTACCTGTACTCGAACAAGGACACCCCCATAGGCCCGGCCACGCAGATTCTGGTTGAACTGATTCAGCGCTTCGATGCCGCCCCGTTGAACGCAGCCTTTGCTGCGCCCCTGCCCTCCGCTGAGAGGAATCTGTAGATGTCTTATTTCGACAACGACGGTTGCCAACTGCACTACGAAGAATACGGCCACGGCGCACCTGTGCTGCTGGTCCACGGCCTCGGCTCAAGCACCCGCGACTGGGAGTACCAGATCCCCGAACTGGCACGCCACCACCGGGTGATCGCTCTGGATTTACGTGGCCATGGCCGTTCGGATAAACCCCGCGAGCGCTACAGCATCGCCGGCTTTGCCGAAGATGTTGGCGCGCTGATCGAGCACCTGCAGCTGCCGCCCGTGCACCTAGTGGGCATCTCCATGGGTGGCATGATCGGCTTCCAGCTCGGCGTGGATCGCCCCGAGCTGCTAAAGAGCCTGTGCATCGTCAACAGCGGCCCCGAGGTCAAGGCGAAAAGCCCACGCGACTATATCGAAATAGCTAAACGCTGGAGCCTGTCGCGCCTGCTCAGCCTCGATACGATTGCCAAAGCCCTGGGCAAACTGCTGTTCCCCAAACCCGAGCAGGCAGAACTGCGGCAGAAAATCCTTCAGCGCTGGCCGCAGAACGATAAACGCGCTTACCTTGCCAGCCTGGATGCCATCATCGGTTGGGGCGTGCGGGAACGCCTGAGCCGGATCAGCTGTCGGACCCTGGTGATCAGTGCCGACCGCGACTACACCCCGGTGGCGCAAAAGCAGGCCTATGTGGACGAAATGCCCAACGCGCGCCTGCTGGTGATCAAGGATTCGCGCCACGCTACACCGCTGGACCAACCCGAACAGTTCAACAGCAGCCTGCTGGCCTTCCTCGCTGAAGTCGAACAGGCTGCACCCACTGCCACTAAGGACTCAAACGCATGTTGAAAAAACTCACCCTCGCCGCTTGTTCTGTGTTGTTTGCCGGTAGCCTGCTGGCGGCGGAAAACCCCAAGGTACTGCTGACCACCAGCCTTGGTGAAATCGAGATTGAACTCAATGCCGAGAAGGCGCCGATCAGCACTGCCAACTTCCTCAGCTACGTGGACAGCGGCTATTACGCCGGCACCCAGTTCCACCGGGTAATTCCTGGTTTTATGGTGCAAGGCGGCGGCTTCGATGCCGACATGCAGCAAAAAGCCACCCAGGCACCGATCAAGAACGAAGCCGACAATGGCCTGCACAACGTGCGCGGCACCCTGGCTATGGCCCGCACTCAGGTGCGCGACTCCGCCACCAGCCAGTTCTTTATCAACCACAAGGACAATGCCTTCCTCGATCACGGCTCGCGTGACTTTGGTTACGCGGTCTTTGGCCAGGTAACCCGTGGCATGGATGTGGTCGACAAGATCGCCCAAGTGCCCACCGCCACCACTGGCGGCCATCAGAACGTACCGCGCCAGCCGGTGCTGATCACCGCCGCCAAACGCCTCTAACCCCCCTTGGCTGGATAGCCGGCCTATCCAGCCGTGCGGTACGGCAACTGCATGCGGGCCTGTTCGGCATAGCCGCGCACGCCCAGTTGCTCCTCATCGAGGAAGTTCGCCACGGCCGCGCGCAGGCCGGGGTGACACAGATAGTGCCAGGAGTGAGTGATCACCGGCTCGAAGCCGCGAATCAGCTTGTGCTCACCCTGCGCCCCCGCATCGAAACGCTGCAGCCCCTTGGCGATGGCGTAATCCATGCCCTGATAGAAGCAGGTCTCAAAGTGCAGCCGGTCAAACTCGGCCAAACAGCCCCAGTAACGCCCGTATAAGCTGTCAGCGCCGATCAGGCTAAAGGCCATGGCCACCGGCCTGCCGGCCTGATGCGCGAACACCACGCGGATCACCTGCGGCATGCGCTCGGCCAGCAGGCTAAAAAACGTTCGCGTCAGGTAAGGCGACTGGCCGCGCACACGGTAGGTGTTGGCGTAGCACAGGTAGACAAAATCCCATTCCAGCTCACTCAGTTGATGGCCCTCGCGCCACTCAAACTCGATACCCTGC
>JAWWDH010000441.1:0-3013 GCA_033720015.1 Pseudomonas sp. | reverse complement strand
TGGGCGCATTCGCGCTCTTCATCGGTCTCGAACGGCACATCGACGAACTTGGCACCGAGCGATTCAATCTGCTCTTTAACCGCTGGACGTACGTCCGAAGCCTCGATCACCGCACCCAGGCGCTTGGCCGTGGCGATGGCCTGCAAGCCGGCAACACCCGCACCAAGAATCAGAATACGCGCGGCCTTAACGGTACCGGCAGCAGTCATCAACATCGGCATAAAGCGCGGGTAGTGGTGCGCCGCCAGCAGCACGGCCTTGTAGCCGGCGATGTTGGCTTGCGACGAGAGCACGTCCAGGCTTTGCGCACGGGAGGTACGCGGTGCGGCCTCCAGGGCGAAGGCCGTCACGCCGCGGGCATTGATGCGCGCGATGGTCTCGTTGCTGAACGGGTTGAGCATGCCAACCAGCACAGCGCCAGTTTGCATGTGGGCCAGTTCAGCCTCCGTTGGCGCAACCACTTTCAGCACCAGATCGGCACCGAAGGCCGCGGTATCGTTACCGATAGCCGCGCCAACCGCTTCATAGGCACTGTCCGGAATGCTCGCGCTAACGCCAGCACCGCTCTGTACAGTCACCTGATGGCCTTGGCCGATCAGCTTCTTGATGGTTTCGGGAGTTGCGGCAACGCGCGTCTCACCAGCATGGGTTTCGAGAGGAACACCGATGTGCACTTCAATTCTCCTGCGTGATCTTTTTGGTGAACCGGCGCACTGCGGGTGGCACGCGGGCATTGGGGAGGATCAGCACAATCCCGCTGCAAAGTGGCGGGGCCCGCATTCTGCCGGCGAACGCCAGTCCCTTCAAGAAGTTATGGAGTAAGAAATTTGCATTACTACAAGTTATAGGTCTATGACTACTTTTCATACCTGGCGCAGGCCGCGTCGCTTCTGGCCTAAGCCTGTAATGGCGGTGCTTTCAGAGAAAAAAGCCATCCGTTTGATAGATGACAGCTGATTGAATCCTCTGATACGTGAAAGGTAGCGAACAGCGTGTAAAAAATACCCTACACGACAGCAACGACGGGCCTTAGCGGCTTTTGGCGCACGCATTTTATGTAGTCTATTAACTCACGCACTACCTGCTCGCTATACCGGCGCGAGGGCCCGGCGCAGCTGTTTTTTGCGCCGACTTACCGGTAATTTGCTAAGCAAAAGATCAAGCGGACGGTTGCCTAATCGCCTTGAACGACGCGCACCACGACGGCTTAGCGCTTACGCATGTCGGTAGCGCGCCGCCTCACTGACCAACCAATCACGGAACGCCGAGAGAGCTGCCGACTCAACCTTACGTTCCGGCACGATCAGGTAATACGCGCGGTCGTTGTCCGATAGCGGTTTGTCGAAGGCGATCACCAGGCGCCCCTCATCCAGCTCACGGCGGATCAGAAAGGGCGGGATCAAGGCGATGCCCATCTCATGCATAGCCGCCTGAGCCAGCATCGAGAACAGCTCGTAACGCGGCCCCGTCATATCCCGCGCCGTGTTGACCCCCTGAGCACTGAACCACTGCCGCCAGGCGTAGGGCCGGGTGGTCTGCTGCAGCAGCGGTAACGTGGCAATCTGCTCGACACTGAACTGCGCCTGTTCACCGAGCAGCGCCGGGCTGCAAACCGGCATCGGGTTCTCCGCCATAAGCAGGTGGGCCTGGGTACCCGACCACTCACCGTCGCCGAAATACACCGCCGCATCAAACTCGGTATCGGCAAACAGAAACGGTCGCGTACGGTTGGTCAAGTTGACGGTGATTTCCGGGTGCAGCCGCTGAAAGTCCTTGAGGCGTGGCAGCAACCACTGCGTACCGAAGGTCGGCACCACTGCCAACTCGATGCTCATGGCCCCTTGCTGGCCCATCACCGCCAGGGTGTCGCGTTCCACCGCATCGAGCTGCCCGGCAACGCGACGCGCATAGGATTGCCCAGCTTCAGTGAGCACCACGCCGCGGCGCGAGCGACGAAACAGTTCGATATTAAGGAAGGCCTCCAGCCCGGCAATCTGCCGGCAAACCGCGCCTTGCGTCAGGCTCAGTTCTTCGCCCGCCTTGGTAAAACTCTGATGCCGGGCGGCGGACTCGAAGGCAATCAAAGCGGCAGTGCTGGGGATCTTACGGCGCATCTGTGCGTCACTCTCACTCAACCGGGTTAAATATCCTGATTAACCCTATCCCGAAGTGAGCATTACGCACAACAGCGTGCGCAATACTCGTTTGCCTGCTCGTTATAAGCCGCCTAGGATCAACCTCACTTACCCGCAGGCGCAGCTCAACTGCACAGACGCCCGCCCTATTACTGTCTGAACTCGAGGTTTTCGCGATGGCCAAGGCAAGCTTCAACTGGATCGACCCGCTGCTGCTGGATCAACAGCTCACCGAAGAAGAACGCATGGTGCGCGACAGCGCCCAGCAGTTTGCCGCCGACAAGCTCAAGCCACGCGTGATCGAAGCCTTCCGCCACGAGCAGACTGACCCGAAAATTTTCCGAGAGATGGGCGACACCGGCCTGCTCGGCGCAACCATCCCCGAAGAGTACGGCGGCAGCGGTCTGAACTATGTGTGTTACGGCCTGATTGCCCGCGAAGTCGAACGTGTCGACTCCGGCTACCGCTCGATGATGAGCGTGCAGTCCTCCCTGGTGATGGTGCCGATCTTTGAGTTCGGTAACGAAGCCACCAAGCAGAAGTACCTGCCCAAGCTGGCCAGCGGCGAGTACATCGGCTGCTTCGGCCTGACCGAGCCGGATCACGGCTCTGACCCGGGCAGCATGATCACCCGCGCCAAGAAGGTCGACGGCGGCTACCGCCTGACCGGGGCAAAAATGTGGATCACCAACAGCCCAATCGCCGATGTTTTTGTGGTCTGGGCCAAAGACGATGCCGGCGAAATTCGCGGCTTCGTCCTGGAAAAAGGCTGGCAGGGCCTGAGCACCCCGGCGATTCACGGCAAGGTCGGTCTGCGCGCCTCGATCACCGGCGAAATCGTCATGGATAACGTGTTCTGCCCGGAAGAGAACGCCTTC
>JAWWDH010000440.1:0-3037 GCA_033720015.1 Pseudomonas sp. | reverse complement strand
TGGCGGCCTGCCGGCTCGGGTGGTCCGCATCTACTTCACAGGCGAGTTGAGCTATGAGTATAACGTCCACGCCGACTATGCCATGTGCGTAATCGAGAAGATCGTCGAGGCTGGCAAGAAGTACAACCTGACCCCTTACGGCACCGAGACCATGCACGTACTGCGGGCCGAGAAGGGCTTCATCATCATCGGTCAGGACACCGACGGTTCGGTGACCCCGGACGACCTGAACATGGGGTGGTGTGTGGGGCGGACCAAGCCGTTCTCCTGGATCGGCTGGCGCGGCATGAACCGCCAGGACTGTGTGCGCGAAGATCGCAAGCAACTGGTCGGCCTTAAACCCGTGAACCCGGACAAGGTGTTGCCGGAAGGTGCGCAGCTGGTCTTCGATGCGAAACAACCGGTGCCGATGAGCATGGTTGGCCACGTCACCTCCAGCTACTTCAGTACCTGCATGGGCCACAGCTTTGCCATGGCCCTGGTCAAGGGCGGCCTCAAGCGCATGGGCGAGCGGGTCTTCGCACCGCTGGCGGATGGCAGCATGATCGAGGCCGAAATCGTCAGCGCGGTGTTCCTCGATCCGAAAGGCGAGCGGCAGAACATCTGACAATTCAGTACTTAACCGGCGGAGCCCGCTTAGTGGCTCCGCCAGGTCAACCAGACAACACGACAGGTTAACAACATGACCGCGATCAACGTCTATAAGCAACGCCCCGACAGTGGCCACGCCGAGTCGCCGCTGTTCCACGCCAGCCTCAATGAGCTGTCGCGCAAGGGACCACTGAACAAGAGCGGCAGCGCCGGGGTGACCTTGCGCGAGAAAAAACTACTGGGTCACCTGACCCTGCGCGGCGAAGCCAGCGATGCCGCTTTCGCCGGTGCCGTGCACAAGGTCACGGGCCTGGAACTGCCGGGCGCACTGGCCCTGGTCAGCCGTGACGACACCTCGTTGCAGTGGCTGGGCCCGGATGAGTGGTTGCTGATCGTGCCCGGCGGCACGGAGTTCGCTATCGAGCAGAAGCTCCGTGAAGCACTGGTCGGGCAGCACTACCAGGTGGTCAACGTCAGCGGTGGGCAGACCATTGTCGAGCTGAGCGGGCCGAAAGTCCGCGAATTGCTGATGAAGTCGAGCAGCTACGACGTCCACCCGCGCAATTTTCCGGTGGGCAAGGCAGTCGGCACGGTGTTCGCCAAGTCGCAACTGGTGATCCGCCGTACCGGTGAGGAAACTTGGGAATTGCTGGTGCGGCGCAGCTTCGCCGACTATGTCTGGCTGTGGCTGCAAGACGCCAGCGCCGAGTACGGCCTGGCGGTCAATGCCTGAGCCGAGCCACACGGTGGGTGCCGCGTTGTTTGCCCACCGCAAGAGAGCACAGGTGGATGGAGGCATTGCCAGTGGCACCCCTCGATCCACCCTACGCCTTGAATGGAGAACGCCATGAGCCGCACCCCCGATACCTGGATTCTCACTGCCCACTGTCCGAGCGTGCTCGGCACCGTGGATGCAGTGACGCGCTTTCTCTTTGAGCAGCAATGCTATGTAACTGAGCACCATTCGTTCGATGATCGCTTGTCTTCTCGCTTCTTCATTCGTGTGGAGTTTCGCGTGCCCGCGGGGTTTGATGAGCAAGCCTTCCGTGCTGGAATCGATGAGCGCCTGACGCCCTTCGATATGCACGCCGAGCTGACCCCAGCTGGCTATCGGGCCAAGGTGGTGCTGATGGTGTCCAAGGCGGACCATTGCCTGAACGATCTGCTCTACCGCCAGCGTATCGGCCAGTTGGCCATGGACGTGGTCGCGGTGGTGTCTAACCACCCGGATCTGGAGCCGTTGGCGCGCTGGCACGACATACCCTATTACCACTTCCCCCTGGATCCCAACGACAAGCCGGCGCAGGAGCGCAAGGTTTGGCAGGTGATCGAGGACACCGGCGCCGAACTGGTGGTGCTCGCCCGCTATATGCAGGTGCTGTCGCCGGAGATATGCCGCAAGCTGGACGGCTGGGCGATCAATATTCACCACTCGCTATTGCCCGGCTTCAAGGGCGCCAAGCCCTACCATCAGGCATACCAGAAGGGCGTCAAGCTGGTCGGTGCCACGGCTCACTACATCAATAACGATCTGGACGAAGGGCCGATCATCGCCCAAGACGTGGAACCGGTGGACCATGCCCATTATCCGGAAGACTTGATTGCCAAGGGCCGTGATATCGAATGCCTGACGCTGGCCAAGGCGATCGGTTACCACCTTGAGCGGCGGGTCTTTCTCAACGCCAATCGCACGGTGATTTTGTAAGCGCGGCAGCGATGGGCCGCCGAGATGCCAGAGCAAGCGCTCCGTAGGCGGGCTATGCCCACTGAGGATGCAGGCGGTAATCAGCAACCCCAGGCTGGTGCATAGTCACCGGCCTGGGGTTTTGGCTTTAGAGCGGGATGTCTGCACCCAGGTAGCGGGCCAAGCAGCGACGATTCCTGGGCTATCGGTTACAGCTCTTTGACGGTACGCACTTGGTCCTTGTTGACCTTGGCGCGTTTGCCATCGAGTTGCTCGAACTCGTAGAAGCCCGACTCTTCGTCAAAATCTGGCTCGTCGATGGTCTGAATTTCGCGGCCATCGTTGAGCGTGATCACCGTTGGCGATGCGCAACCGGTCAGCGCGGCCAGGCCCAAGGTAAGCAGTAATGCTGGAATAATCCGCTGAGTCATGGGTTTCTCCTTGATTGATAGGGGGTTTTTACCCTGCGTGAGACGAAGTTTCGCCGGGCAAGTTCCCTGTTTGATGGTTATGAGCGCTGCGATGGTAGCGTCGGCGTATTCAAGTTGGAAATGCGCAGATGGCCTACCGGGTACTCCACGGCCAATGGTTTAAGGCGGCATAACGCTCGGTATTACAGTTACAAACGCGGGTTGGCACGGCAGTCAGTCGCCCGCTAGTAGCATCGAACAGGTTGGAGAGGGGCTAAGAGCGGGCGTGCAGAGCCTGTGAAAGCGGCCCTGTGATATAACGGCGGGCATTATCGTCCATAACTGGAAGCCT
>JAWWDH010000439.1:0-3043 GCA_033720015.1 Pseudomonas sp. | reverse complement strand
TGCCTAAAGGCACGCTGAAAGCGATCTAAGCCACACACCTTTACCATTCGACGGGGCGCTTAATGCGCCCCGCGTCATAACGGGCGGCGTCATGCTCAACAAATTTCCCCTCTGGAAGTACCTGCTGATTCTGGCTGTGCTAGCAATCGGTTTCCTCTATTCCGCGCCCAATCTGTACCCGGATGATCCGGCGATCCAGATCAGTGGCAACAGCTCCGCCATGCGCGTCGAGCAGGCTGACCTGGAGCGCGCTAAGCGTGCGCTGGAAGCGGCCGGTATCAGTGTAAAAGCAGTCAGCGTGGCCAATCAGGGGCGTGCCGGCTTGCTGCGCTTGAACAGCGCTGAAGATCAGTTGCCTGCCAAAGAGCTGGTGCGCAAGGCCTTGAGCGATGAGTTCGTGGTGGCGTTGAACCTGGCGCAAACCACGCCGGATTGGCTGCGCAATCTGGGCGGTAGCCCAATGAAGCTCGGTCTGGACTTGTCCGGTGGTGTGCACTTCCTGATGGAAGTGGACATGGACAAGGCGCTGGATGCACGCCGCAAGGTCTACGAGGGTGAGGTCAAGAGCCTGCTGCGCAAAGAACGTGTGCGTTATCGCAGCCTGCCTGAGCTCAACGGTGCTATTCAGTTGGGCTTTGTTGATGAGGCGGCGCTGGAGAAAGCTCAGCAGCTGATTCGCAAAGACTTCAACGATTTTGATATGACCACTGTGCAGCGTAATGAACTGCAGGTGCTGCGTTTGGCGTTGACCCAGGCCAAGCTGGTCGAAATTCGCGAATACTCGATCAAGCAGAACCTGACCACGGTGCGTAACCGGGTCAACGAGCTGGGTGTAGCCGAGCCGCTGGTCCAGCGTCAGGGTGCCAACCGCATCGTGGTTGAGCTGCCGGGCGTGCAGGATACCGCCGAGGCCAAGCGTATTCTCGGCAAGACCGCCAACCTGGAGTTCCGTCTGGCCGCCGAGCCGGATGCAGCCAGGGCTGCGACTGAAAGCTTCGAGTTCCGTCAGGAAGGCCGTCCGCCGGCGTTGCTCGAACGTGACCTGATCATCACCGGTGACCAGGTGACCGATGCGCAGGCCAGCTTCGACGAAAACGGCAGTCCGCAGGTGAATATCCGCCTGGATGGTCGTGGTGGTGATCTGATGAATCGCGCCACCCGCAACAATGTCGGGCGTAGCATGGCGGTGATCTTTATCGAGCAGAAGCCGGTAACCCGCTACGTGCGTCAGGTGGTTGATGGCGTCGAGAAGGAAGTCGAGCTGCAGACCTTCGTTGAAGAGAAGCGGATCATCAGTCTGGCCACTATTCAGTCGCCGTTGGGTAGCCAGTTCCGCATCACCGGCCTGGATGGTCAGGGTGAGTCGTCCGAGTTGGCGTTGCTGCTGCGTGCCGGTGGTCTGGCTGCGCCAATGTACTTCGCGGAAGAGCGCACCATTGGCCCGAGCTTGGGTGCCGATAACATTGCCAAGGGCGTTAATGCGTCGTTGTGGGCAATGCTGTTTGTCTCGCTGTTTATCATTGCCATCTATCGCGCCTTTGGTGTGCTGGCGACTTTTGCCCTGGGCTTGAACATGGTGCTGTTGCTGGCGCTGATGTCGTTGCTCAGTGCCACGCTGACCCTGCCAGGTATCGCCGGTATCGTGCTGACTATGGGTATGGCGGTGGATGCCAACGTGCTGATCTTCTCGCGTATTCGTGAGGAGATTGCCAATGGCATGTCGGTTCAGCGCGCGATCCATGAAGGTTTTGATCGGGCGTACTCGGCGATTGTCGATGCCAACCTGACCACCCTGTTGGTCGGCGGCATTTTGTTCGCCATGGGCACTGGGCCGGTCAAGGGCTTCGCGGTGACCCTGTCGCTGGGCATCATCACATCGATGTTTACCGCCATTCTGGTGACGCGTTGCATGGTCAACCTGACGTGCGGCGGACGTGACTTCAAGAAGTTGTGGATTTAAGGGGCTGTGATGAATCGTACGATCAACTTCATGGGGGTTCGCAATATTGCGTTCGCCCTCACTGTGCTGCTGACGCTGGTGTCGCTGGGTAGCCTGTTTACCAAGGGGCTGAACCTGGGCCTGGACTTTACCGGCGGTACGCAAATCGAGCTGAGCTACGAGCAGCCGGCAGACCTCGGTAATATCCGCGCGCAGTTGGCGGGTGCCGGCTATGCCGATGCCGTGGTGCAGAGCTTTGGTGCCACCACCGATGTGGTGGTGCGCATGCAGGGCAATGATCCTGATTTGGGCGGTAAAGTGGCTGCGGCGCTACGCCAGGCCGGTGAGCAGCTTGAGGTGAAGAAGGTCGAGTTCGTCGGCCCTCAGGTTGGTGAAGAACTGCGCGACCAGGGTGGACTGGGGCTGCTGTTGGCATTGGGTGGGATCATGCTGTACCTGGCCTTCCGCTTTCAGTGGAAGTTCGGTGTAGGCGCGATTGTTTCGCTGATCCATGACGTGATTGTCACCCTCGGCATCCTCTCGTTCTTTCAGATCACCTTCGACCTGACGGTGCTGGCGGCGTTGCTGGCCATCATCGGTTACTCGTTGAACGACACCATCGTGGTGTTCGACCGGGTGCGTGAGAACATGCGTCTGATGCGTCAGACCGAGCTAACCGACATCATCAACATCTCGACCACCCAGACGCTCGGTCGAACCATGGCTACCTCGTTCTCGACCATTCTGGTGCTGCTGGCGCTGTTCTGGTTCGGTGGTGAAAATATTCACGGCTTCGCCACGGCACTGCTGACCGGTGTGGGTGTGGGTACCTATTCCTCCATCTATATCGCCGGTGGCCTGCTGGTGACCATGAAACTCACCCGGGATGATCTCATCCCGCCGCAGGTGGAAGAAGCGGTCGACGATAGGCCCTGAGCGCCGGCTTCGCCGGCGCAGCGGCAAGCCTCAAGAGGTAAGCTTCAAGCCGCAAGCTACAAGCGGCAAGAAAACCCGCGTCGGAACTGAATCCGGCGCGGGTTTTTTTGTTTTGGGTTGGCTTGAAGCTTACGGCTTGTAGCTTGCAGCTCAAAAAAAGGCCCACAC
>JAWWDH010000438.1:0-3052 GCA_033720015.1 Pseudomonas sp. | reverse complement strand
TGCGCTGGCGCTGCATTACCAGGATGCAGCACCGTTTCGGGTTCGTGAAGATGAACTGCTCGCACTACTCAGTGAACTGGGTACTGGAAAGGCTTACCGGGACTTTATCAGTCGCGGCCCAAGCGCTGCGGCGAAACCGTTTGATTTGCCTTTGTCGGAGACTGATGTCAATCAGCAACTGCAGGCTGGCGTCGGTCTAGCCAATGCCCTGCTGCCAATACATCATTGGCTCGATACCCAACGGTTGCGTTTCACCCATCAGCTTGGCGATTCGGTGATACCACGCGATAAGCAGTTATCTGAATCCGAACTGGCAAAACGGCTTGCGCCACTGACCCAGGCCGATGCCGGGGCTGATCATCTCATTACTCTACAGCGACAGGTGTTGATTGCCCGTCACAGCCGCGGTGAAACACGCGACCGGGCGCTGGTCGACATGACCGACAGCCTGCAGGCGCTGGGTGAAACCTTTCTTGCCGAGCGCATGTTGAAACTGCTGATCGTCAAAGGCAACCCTCAGCAACAACAGCTCGCCCTGGAAAAACTCGAAACTTTCTTTGCTGTAAATCATGACAACAGTGCGCTGCTGAATCTTCACGCAGCCGCATTTGTACTTGCACCGACGCGACTGGCTTTAGCGAGGCTGGTAAACACGCTGGCGGCCACTGGTGACTTCCATAAAGCCATCCTGCTTGGCCTGCTGCTCGAGGATAAAACCGCGGTACGCGACAACCTGCTTACTGCCAGCATCAACTTGCGCTATTGGCGCGTTTTTGACAGGCTGTCGGCCAGTCTACCTGCTGAGTCCCTGCCACTCTGGCTGGGACGCAGACACGAAGCCGTGGGTAACTTTACGTTGGCCGAAAAGCATTACCGCAACGCTGCTGACAACGGCCAGGCAGCGCTGGAACGCTTAAACGAAGGACTGGCCATCGTCGAGCAACTGGCTTCAGATGATGAATCTCAAAGACATTCAGCGGTTGAAGCCTGGTCAAGCTGGCAGGCTTCGACCGACGGTATCTGGCAAACCAGTCACGAGATCATCACCGGACATGGCGGTGTCCGCCTGATTGATAATCCTTCGCAGGGCCTGTTATCGCGTTACTTTATTGCCGAAGACAAACATCCAATGCAACTCGAGTTCATTGGACCAGTCAAGCTCAGACTGCTGGCACGACCGCTTCACCCCGCCGCTTCAGATGCGCCTCGGGATGCATGGCTGTTAACCAGCAACGGCGATAACACGCAAGTCTGGATGGATAGATTCCTGATCAGCAACAACCGTCCCAGCCAAAGTTTGCAGCTGACACAATCTGACCAGCAGGTCGGTCGCCTGGAAACCCGTGAGCTTAGTTTCGGCCCCGGCATGCATCGTCTTGAGATACGCGGACTGAACACGCCCATGCTGGTCAGCACCGAGATCCTGAGGCCGGCTTTACCTTCTGCAGTGTTACCCTGGTTGACACCAGCCAGGGCAAACGCGGCCGTCAAGGGTGCCGGACTGTCCTGGCCGGGACAGCCGCCTTTGCCGGATACATCTCCATTGGCACAGATGCATGCGCTGTTATGGCGCCTGCAGCGAGACGGCATCAGCCAGCAGCTGCTGGCTGAGGCGGACCGGCTGGCACAATCACATCCACAGCTCAAGCCACTGGCTTTACGCTTCAACCAGCAGGCGGAATGGCAGGAAGTGACTGATATCGAGAGCGGCTCCGGCTTTTACCAGGTCGAACTGACAAGCTGGCAACCGCAGTCTCGAGCCATGCAGGTTCGTGCCGCTTTGCTTGCGCCTGTCAAAGCCACTGAACGTGTATTGTCCCCCGGCAATAAACTGGGGCTTGAACTGTATGCCTCTCAAGACGAGATATTACCGTTGCGCCTGCGGGCTGCCAGCCTGCCATTTCTGCCGCGACAAAACGTAATCGTTCGTTACCAGCTAAATGGCGGCCGATGGCACCAGCACAAACTCAGCGAAGCACACACACATACCATCAATATCGAACTTGACAGGGGCTACCACCACCTGCTGCTTGAGGTAGCAGAGGCTTTCCCGAACCACCTGGTATTCGTTGACATTGACCATGAATTGCTCAATCGGCCGCAGGAACGCAGTTACCATATCGCCACCCACGAGCTACCGCTGATAGCCCATGTTGAGGGGCCAGCCTGGGTCCGCATTGAACAGCGCAACGCAAACACCAGCCAATTCCGCTACCGGGAGATCAAGCCGGGCTGGCAGGCACTCCGGCTGACACCATCGGCCGGTCAGGACCAGGCGCTGTTTCGCGTGCATCGTCATGAGCCTGTAAAAACCATGCTGGCCAAACCGATGCAGACTGCTTTGCCTGCATCCGCCCCGTCCCTGCCGAGAATAGCAGCATCACCGCCGCTAACCATTAACGACTCGACTGCTGACGTGGCACAGCCGTTAGGAGGAGAAGAAGACGGCACCTGGACATTCGGCCTTTCCCAGGTTAAGCGGCAATTTGCCGATGATGAGGAAACCGCCGGCAATGATGATGACTTCCTCGAGTTGAGTGGCAGCTACCGTGAGCGATCAGAAGCTGAACCTCAATGGTGGCGCGGCACCCTGCTTTACCGGTTTCGCGATCATGGCGATACCATCGGTTTCAAGGGTAATCTCTGGCAGCAGTTGGAGGCATGGCCGGTTAACCTGAACCTTAATCTGTTTGGTTATTTACAGGATCTGGACAGCGGTAACGAATGGTCACTGTATGCATCCAGCGCGATAACCCAACGCCGGGATCTTGGCCTGAGAACCTATCACCTGCCGCGCCTCGAAATGTTTGCCCGCCAGCTGAGTACCCATGGCAATGACGTATCCTCATTTATCGATAGCGATGTTTACAGTGATTATAAAAATGACCACCGGCATGGTGTCAGGCTCAGCGATACACTGGTGCACAGGCCCTGGCAGGACACCGAATGGCGTGCCCGCCTGGCTGTCACCAGCAATGAATCACTGTTGTCGGCAGACAACTTATCGCTGGCACTGGAATGGCGCCAACGCCTGGGCCTGGCCCAGGTCAAT
>JAWWDH010000437.1:0-3064 GCA_033720015.1 Pseudomonas sp. | reverse complement strand
GGTGAAGTGTTGCCAACACCGGCTACCTTGCAGCGGCTGCTGAAAAGTACCGGTGAACTGCGCCTGACCAAACAGGTCGAACCTAGCGCTGCCTGGGCCGAACTGTTGGCGCGCAGCCTCAGGCTGGACAGCACGTTGCGCGTCAGTATCAGCGGTGCGCAGGCGGAGGCTTGGCGTGAGGCATTGGTTGCACAGCGGGTTCGCGCCAGCCGTCTGGAGCTGGGTGAGCCTGATGTCAATGGCGTGCAACTCAACGTGCTGCGCTAAAACGTCATTTGCGCTGCGCTTGTCGTTATAAATTTTCCGGCTCTGCCCTTGGTGGCAGAGCCGTTTTAGTTGCGCAGGGAGCTGAATGAATGGCCAAAAATGATCGGCTGCTGGTGCAGATACTGCTTCTCGTCTTGCTCGGTGCCAGCCTGTGGGTGCTGGCACCGTTTTGGTCGGCGCTGTTTTGGGCGGCGGTGCTGTCCTTTGCCAGCTGGCCGGTGATGCGCGTACTGACGCGCTTGCTCGGCGGTCGTCAGGCGCTGGCTGCAGGTCTACTGACCTTGGTCTGGACTGTGGTGGTTGCGGTGCCTTTGCTGATGCTCGGCTTCAACCTGGCGGATCACATCAAGGATGCCACCGCGCTGCTCAAGGGATTCCAGGTCGAAGGCTTACCGCCGGTGCCCACCTGGTTGGCCGGTGTGCCGCTGGTGGGTGATCGCCTGGTGGGTTTCTGGCTGACCATTGACCAGCAGGGCGCGGCATTTTTCGCCACGGTTCGCCCGTATCTGGGGCAGGTTGGCAACTGGCTGCTGGCGCGCAGTGCGCAGATCGGTGGCGGCATGTTAGAGCTGGCACTGAGCCTGATTCTGGTGTTCTTTTTCTACCGTGACGGGCCACGGCTGGCGGCGTTTGCGCAAAGCCTGTTGCAGCGTTTGATTGGCTCGCGCGCCGATCACTACCTGGAATTAGTGGCCGGTACGGTGCAGCGGGTGGTCAACGGAGTGATCGGTACGGCGGCAGCGCAGGCCATTCTAGCCTGGATCGGCTTCACCATCGCCGGTGTGCCGGGAGCGCTGGTGTTGGGTGTTATGACGTTCGGCTTTAGCCTGATCATGGTGCCGCCACTGGTCTGGGGCCCTGCAGTGGCGTGGTTGTTCTGGCAGGGTGAGGTCGGTATGGGAATCTTCCTGTTGATTTGGGGCATTTTTGTGATCAGCGGCGTCGACAACATTCTTAAGCCATACCTGATCAGCCGCGGCGGTAACCTGCCGTTGATCGTGGTGTTGCTCGGGGTGTTCGGCGGCATCCTGGCGTTTGGTTTTATGGGCCTGTTCCTTGGCCCAACCTTGTTGGCGGTGGCCTACAGCCTGTTGAGTGACTGGGTGGGCAGCCCTGCCGGGAGCGTTGTGCTCACCAGCAGCGAGCTTGCCGACCCGCCGCAAAGCTAAACGCTCAGTGGCTAGCGATCGCCGCGCTCGTATTTATCCAGGGTATCGCTGGCGATCTGTCGGCCGAGCATGATCAGCTCCGGGGCCTTGTAGAACTCGAAGAAGCGACACACGCGCTTGGGCACGTTGATCAGGATATCCGGCGGGTAGCCGGCGATTTTGTACTGCGCCAGTGAGGTCTGCATGACCTCGAAGCTCTGGTTGATCAACTCCAATAAAGAGGCCGGGCCACTGAGGTCGGCCACCCGCGAGCCGCTGGCGGATTTGGGGGCGGCGGGTTTGTCCAGGTTGCCGCGGCTTTGTTGTTGCCAGGGGTTGATGGCTTCAGGCTGCAAGGAGCTGTCACGCTCTTCCAGCAAGAGCATTTCGTCCTCCTCGCTGTGTTTACGCTTGAACGAGGGCAGGTGCGAGCCCAATGAGCTCATCAGCAGATCGAAGCGCCCTTTGAGGGCCGGCGTACGTTCGATTATCGGCAGCTCGTAATGGCGCTGATTAGTCGAGTTAAGGTTGACCGCGACTATTAAATCGCAGTGGCTGGACACCACCGGCACGATGGGCAGTGGGTTGAGTAAGCTGCCATCCACCAGCATGCGGTTGCCTTGCACCACAGGGGTGAACAGGCTGGGAATGGCCGCGGAAGCGCGCATGGCCTGGTGCAAGCAGCCTTCCTGAAACCAGATTTCCTGCTGGTTGGTGAGGTCGGTGGCCACCGCCGTGAAGGGGATGCGCAGATCCTCGATGTCGATCTCGCCGACCATTTCGCGAATCTTGCCGAAAACCTTCTCGCCACGAATCGCGCCGAGGCTAAAGCTCACATCGAGCAGGCGTAATACATCCAGATAATCCAGGCTTTGCGTCCACTCACGGTATTCCTTGAGTTTACCGGCAGCGTAAATTCCGCCGACCACCGCGCCCATGGAGCAGCCGGCAATGCAGGCAATTTCATAGCCACGGGCTTCCAGTTCTTCGATCACGCCGATGTGCGCATAACCACGCGCGCCACCGGAGCCCAATACCAGCGCAATGCGCTTACTCATTCGTATGCCCCTCGAAACGATTTATGCAACGAACATACGCGCGGTGCAGCGCGCCGCCAAGGCGCGATTTGTTAGTATCCGCGCATTCGTGCTTGAGCGTGGAGTTGCTTGAGGCTGCGGCACTTTTATCTGTTTTGCGCGTCATAGTGGCTGTGTTGATGTGTTGCGCTCAGGTGCGGCTATACGCCCTGATACGCACACTCAAACGTACATCTCTCTTCCTGGAGTTACCTGATGAAACAATGGATCGTGCTGCCTATGTTGTTGCTGGTGCTCAGCGGTTGCGCCGGTAAAACGGCTTATCGTGACAGCTGCGCCAATCAGCTGGACGCCGCTTGGCGGGAGCTGGATCTGGCCAAAGCCGAAGGGTTTGCCGGTACGGTGAGCTATTCCAAGGCACTGTCGCTGCTGACGGCGGCGAAAACTCAGCAACAGTTTGAGGCTTATAAAGGTTGTACGGCCAAGTCTGAGCGGGCGCGTTTCTATATCCGCGAGTCGCGAGCGGGTCGTTAATGCAGCTGGATTTCAGCACCCTTGAACCGCTTGAGCGTTACCGCTGGCTAGCGTCGACCATCACTCCGCGGCCGATTG
>JAWWDH010000436.1:0-3087 GCA_033720015.1 Pseudomonas sp. | reverse complement strand
TGGGCTGTTTTACGCAGAGTGCATAAGATTTTTTCCTTATAGACCTTGTAACGTTTTTATCTTAGCTATGCTGAAAAGTGTTCTTAGCTTGGATATTACGGAGCAAGAGTGATCCTAAGAGCGAAATAGCCATTTTTTTGGCGACAGTATGTAGAACTCAAAAGGAGATGTATCAGATGCGCGCACTCAACCCTTTATGGAGCAGCATCGTGCTGGCGGCGGTGTGTACTCAGGCACAAGGCATCACCTTATCGGAGGCGATCCAGAGCACATTGGATAACCACCCCGAGGTCCATGCAGGGGCCAATAGTCGCCTTTCATCGGAAGAAGAACTCAAGATTGCTAAAGGCGGTTACCTGCCAACCGTCGACCTGCTGATGGGCTACGGGCGGCAAAATACCGACAGTCCAAGTACTCGTGCGCTGGGTAACCACAACAGCGAAACCCTGAACTACGGCACCTCCGAGCTGCGTCTTCGGCAGATGATTTTTGATGGTTTCAACACACCCAACGAAGTGGAACGCACCAAGGCCGTCGTGAACTCACGGGCCTATCGTCTACTGGGCACCTCAGAGAGTCTGGCGTTGCGTACCGTTGAGGTGTACTTGGATTTGCTCATGCGCCGCGAAATGGTTGCCCTTGCCCGCAACAACCTACAGGCTCACCAACGGATTAATGATCAGATCGGCCTGCGTAGTGAACAAGGTGTGGGCAGTACGGCCGATCTCGACCAATCCGAAGCACGCTTGGCACTCGCAGAAAATAACTTTTATACAGAACAAGTAAATCTGGCCGATGCCGAAGCCAACTTCTTCAGCGCTGTTGGCCGCATGCCCAGTGAGTTGACGTCTCCCGCCTCGCTGAAAGGCTCACTGCCAGCCACCCTTGCTGAAGCTCGGCAAGCGGTCGAGGGCAACAACCCGTTTTTGAAATCGGCACAGGCCGATGTGCACGCTGCCGAAAAACAATATGAGGTTGCCAAGTCGACGTTTTACCCACGCGTGGACCTTGAACTGGCCACCAATGCCGACAACAACACACAAGGCGATCAAGGCCATAACAACGGTTGGCGTGCAGCAGTCGTGATGAACTACAACCTGTTCAATGGCATGCGCGATAAAGCACGCCTGCAATCGACGGCCTATCAAATCAATGAGTCGATGGACATCCGCAACAATGCGTTGCGCGTACTCAATGAGAACCTCTCACTGGCCTGGAATGCCATGGAGAACGCCCGCCTACAAACCCCTAAAGCACGTGACTATGCCGACTACACAGCGAAGGTTCGCGGAGCCTATCAACAACAGTTCGGCCTGGGGCAACGCACCTTGCTCGACCTGCTGGACAGTGAAAACGAGCTGTTTACCGCTAACCGACGCTACAGCGAAGTTCGCTTTAGCGAAGAGTTCTCCATGTACCGGGTATCCGCCGCGATGGGCGATTTGTTGCGCCAGCAGCAAGTCGTAGTACCAGCAGAAGCTGTAGCCCTCAGCGAAGTGAAGAGCGAGGCTCGTCTGCCGGCAATGAAGTAGAACGGCCATAAGGAGTAGTAACCTTTGACCAGCATGGAGCGGCCAGAGTCATCCGGCGATCCGCGTCTAAACCACGATGATCCTCTATTAGATGGCTTATTGATTCTTTGCAAACTCCACGGCTGCTCAGCCAGCCGTGGCAGTTTGAGTGCAGGCCTGCCGTTGCCAGAGCAGCGCCTGACCGCCGAACTATTACCCCGCGCTGCGGCGCGGGCGGGTTTGCAGGGGCGTTTGCTGCATCGCGATCTGGCCAGTATCTCAGCCCTCAATTTACCAATACTGTTGCTGTTGAAAAACGGCCGCAGCGCTGTCTTGCGTCAATGGGGGCCAAAAGACCAGGCGCAGATACTGCCCTGCGAAGCCGACGGTGGCGAGCAGTGGGTCAGTCGTGAGCAATTAGCCACCGAGTACAGCGGGCAAGCCTTCTTTGCCCGCCCACGCCATGAACTGGAAGAAACGCGTTCGCCCCTCATTCCGCGTATAGAAGCCTGGTTTCGCGACACGCTGAAACTGTCGCGTTGGCTATATACAGACGCAATCCTTGCCAGCTTGCTGATCAACCTGCTCGGTCTAATGGTGCCGCTGTTTGTCATGCAGACCTATGACCGCGTAGTGCCTAACCAAGCCACCTCGACACTCTGGGTGCTGGCCATCGGTTTATTTATCGGCATGGGCTTCGAGTTGCTGCTGAAAATTCTGCGTGCACATTTACTTGATACCGCGGGCAAGAAAACTGATGTGGTGCTGTCGGCCACACTGTTCGAACGCATCACCGGTATGTCGATGACCGCCCGCCCGGCTACGATCGGCGGTTTTGCCCAAAGCATTCATGACTTTCAGGGCTTACGTGAGTTTCTCACGGCGGTCACCCTCACCAGCCTGATCGATCTGCCCTTCTCGTTTCTGATGATTGCGGTGATCTGGCTGATCGGCGGCTGGCTGGTGGTCATTCCCTTGCTCGCGTTCCCGATCACCGCTCTCTTCGCCTTCATTGTCCAGGCCCGCTTGCGCGACACGGTGGAAAAGAGCCTGCAACTAGCGTCACAGCGTCAAGCGCTGCTAATCGAAACCCTCGGTAGCTTGGAAACCCTGAAGGCTTGCGGCGCAGAGAGCGAACGCCAGCATCAGTGGGAAAAAACTCATGGTGCACTCACCCGCCTGGATATCCACGCGCGCTCATTGGCCGCAATCGCCACCAACGGCACGCTGTTTCTGCAGCAGTTCGCCGGCATGGCCACCATCGTGGCCGGGGTCTACATCATCATCGCCGGCCAACTCAGCGTCGGCGCCCTTGTGGCTTGCTACATGCTGGGCAGCCGCATTCTCGCACCACTTGGGCAGATTGCCGGGTTAATCACCCGCTACCAGCAGGCGCGTCTGACCATGACCAGCACCGACGCATTGATGGCGTTACCACAGGAACGCCAGGCCAAGCAGCGCCCACTGGACCGCACGCAACTGCACGGCGCACTGGATGTACGAGATGTCACTTTCAGCTATCCCGGCCAAAGCAACCCGGCGCTTGCGGGAATAAGCCTGCGTATGGCCGCCGGGG
>JAWWDH010000435.1:0-3117 GCA_033720015.1 Pseudomonas sp. | reverse complement strand
TGGCCGGTTTGACCACCCAGCGGCCCGGCCCTTTAGGGTCGAAATAACGCTGTAGCCGCTCCTGGGAAAGGCCGCGCCCCATCGCCAGGCTGTCGTATTCGCCAGATTTACAGTTGATCAACATTGTCGGCGAAAGGTCGGTGGCAACGATCTGTACCCCGCCCTTGAGCTGACCGATATTGCTCTTCTCAAACTCATCGATGGTCATCGACAGCGAGTAGGGTTCTTGACCGGAAGAGCAGGCCGCCGACCAGATGCGCAGGCGCTGACCAGGGCTGGCCTTGATCATCTCCGGGAGCACGCGCTTCTTCAGCACTTCGAAAGGATAGGTATCGCGAAACCATAGGGTTTCGTTGGTAGTCATGGCATCAACCACCTGCTCACGCAAACCGCTGCGTGGCTGGGTTTGCATGCGCTGCACCAACTCCCCCAGGGTCTTGATGCTGTTCTGTTCCATCAGCTTGTTGAGCCGGCTGGAAACCAGATACTGCTTATTCGTGCCCAGCAGAATGCCGCAGGCTTTTTCCAGGAACGTCCGGAACTGCTCGAAATCCAAATTACCTGTAGACACTCGCGAGGCCTCGACAAACATATGTTTAACGGAGGGCCAGGCCCTCAGTCCCCTGCCGCAATATTTATGCGGTCAGCTACCCGTGCTGCCAGGTCATCCGGGCGAAACTTAGCGAGAAAATCATCCGCGCCGACCTTCTTCACCATGGCCTGATTGAACACGCCAGACAGTGAAGTATGCAGGATGATGTGCAACTTTTGCATGCGCGGATCGGCACGGATTTCCGCAGTCAGGGTATAGCCATCCATTTCCGGCATTTCGATGTCGGAAATCAGCATGAGAAATTCCTCCTCAGGCTTGCGGCCTTCTTCAACCATGGCCTTCAGATATTCCAACGCCTGGCGGCCGTCATTCAGCGCCACCACTTCGACGCCGACTGTCTCCAGGCAACGGGTGACCTGCTTGCGCGCCACCGATGAGTCGTCGCAAGTCAGTACACGCTTGGTCACCGCACGTGCCTGCGTCTGGGCGTCCAGGACACCTTCAGAGATGACCTCTGATGTCGGCGCCACTTCAGCCAGAACCTTCTCGACATCAATGATCTCAACCATCTTGCCGTCCAGCTGGGTAACCGCCGTCAGGTAGTGATCACGCCCAGTGCCTTTGGGTGGCGGATGAATCGACTCCCAGTTCATGTTGACGATGCGCTCAACCGAGTGCACCAGAAAGCCCTGAACCTTGGTGTTGTATTCAGTGATGATGACAAAACTGTTTTCGATATTGGCCAGCGGCGCACTGCCGGTTGCCATCGACAAATCAAGAATCGGGATAGTACCGCCTCGAATACTCGCTACACCGCGAACGATCGGGCTGGATCTTGGCATGATGGTGAGCTTCGGGCACTGCAGCACCTCTTTCACCTTGAACACGTTGATCCCATACAACTGATTGCCATTCAAACGGAACAACAGCAATTCCAAACGATTCTGCCCAACCAACTGAGTTCGCTGGTTAACCGAATCCATCACACCGGCCATACCCAAACTCCTCTTTAAGTAACAAATTGCTGTCAGCCTAGCAGGCGGCACGCGCCTTGCTAACCAACCCATATGAACATTGAAACGACAACTAACCGACGCCCATTACCACTGCGCCGTTACTGGCTGGCAGTTGTACCCGCTTTGCTGGCGCTCTGCCATAGCACCTTGGCAACGGCAAACGCCACGCGGCCTGAACAGCTTATCGGCGCCGGCGAAGTGTTTCTTGAGCAAGCGGTGAGCGATTATTTAAAACGTAGCAACATCGCTGGCCGCCACGAGATTGAAATCAATCGGCTTGACCCACGCCTGCGCCTGCCACTGTGCGGACAGCCATTGACCACAACCCTGGAAAGCCCCGCCGAACCGATTGGCCGTGTGACGCTGCGCGTACGCTGTGACGGTGATGCGCCATGGACTGTGTTCGTCCCCGGACAGGTACGCCTATACCGCGAGGTGGTGATCGTGAGTCGCCCGCTCAAACGCAACAACCTGGTGACAGACATGGATATCTTGCTGGCCGAACGGGATGTCGGGCTACTGAATCAGGGTTACCTCACGGCGCTTCAGCAGGCGATCGGCAAAAAATTGACACGCCCTCTGCAGCCGGACCAGGTGCTGGCCCCCTCCCATGTGCAAATAGCCGAAGCCATACGCAAGGGCGACCAGGTAGTTATCAGTGCCCGCAGCGGTGGTATCAGCGTGCGCATGCCCGGCGAAGCCTTGTCAGATGGCACGGTTGGCCGGCAGATCAGCGTACGTAACCAACGCTCCAATCGCGTGATCAGAGCCCGTGTAGTAGGTCCTGGACAGGTTGAAGTGGCGATGTAGGCACGCTTGTTGTTTTAGCTTTGTGCGCTCAGTGAGCTGACGATTACCCGCACTGTGTTTAGACTGTTACCTGACGCACACTTTTTTGCCCTAAAGTTTTTCCAGGCCATGCCGACAACTAGGCAAGCGTCCAATACTGTTCGAGGTTTTGCATCATGGTCATTGATATCAACCGGCTCAACAATGCCGCAACGCCAGCCAACTCGGGGCGAGCAGGCAGCGCACAGGCAAATGGTCAGAATGATGCCATCGGCAACAAACAACCTGGCAACGTCCCCAGCGCCGAACAAGCCAAACAAACTGACAAGAGCGGCGAATCGGTACAACTGAGCCGCGAGGCCCAACAACTGCAGAAAGTCAGCGAAAAGCTGCGCGATCAGCCTGCGATCAATAAAGAACGCGTCGCCCAACTGAAGCAGGCGATTGAAGACGGCAGCTACCAAGTCGATAGCCAGCGCGTCGCCAGCAAATTGCTTAATTTCGAATCCCAGCGCTAGTCTCCGGGCTGCGTCGGGGTAATTGGTCGCCCAATAGACACTTCATGCCACGCCCTGAAGCGTCTATTACCCTGAAGAGCCCGCCATGCAAGACACCAGCCTGCTTCAACTGTTCACCAGCGATATCGGCACCGCTGAGCAATTGCTTGAATTGATCGACAGCGAATTCCAGGCCCTCAGTGATCGCGACCTCCCGCGCCTGCAGAGCATCCTGACTGACAAGCTGCCGTTGCTGACCCTG
>JAWWDH010000434.1:0-3131 GCA_033720015.1 Pseudomonas sp. | reverse complement strand
CCGGCCAGGTCGAGAAACAGCAACAGCAACTGTTCGATCAACAGCGCTGCGTGCTCGGAGTCGACGCTGCCCAGCGGCGTGTCACTAGGGCAACCGGCCAGGCCGAAGGCCAAGCGTGCCGGCGTACCGGGCAGGGCGCTGAGCCAGATATCGTGAGGGTGCTGCAGCATCGCCAGGGCTTCGCCACCGTCCAACTGAATGGCGAACTTGGCCGACAGCCCATGCAGCGCCGGGGTGGCTTGCAGCAGGTCGAGCAGCGCGGCGGCCAGCGGCCGGGTATCCAGCAGAGCATGCGGGTCGAGGCCAGCGGCGGGGCTCAGGAGTAGGTTGCGCACATCGTCGGCAGTCGGGTTGCTCGGTCCGAGACCGGCAGCGAGCAGGCGCTCGATCAATTCGGCGTGCTGGCCTGCCAATACGCCGCGAATTTGCAGGTTGCTGCGGTTGGTCAGCTCCAACACACCGCTGGCGCAGTGCTCGGCGGCCTCGGCAATGGCGCGGGCCTGGGCGCTGCTCAATCCACCGCCGGCCAGTTTGACTCGACAGATGCCACCGTCCAGCGCCTGCACGATGCGCAGCAAGCCGGGGCACGCGCTGGGGCGTGGTACGGGCAAATCAGCGAGGGTAGGACGGTCGCGCAAACGGTTCACCAGCTTCTACGACGCGGCGACCGAACCAGCAGAGCCCGCCCACAGGGGGACTCAATGGCATCGGTACACCCCGCCCGATGTTGGCACTCGCGACTAGCGTCGTCGGCAGGTCTCCTGGCTGACAGGTCTTCATCTGCTGCGGCCTTCCCGGTTACCCAGTGGCATTGTTGCGGCAGACTCGCTGTTTACAGTTGCGGGGGCAGCCACGGTATGACCGTGTTCCCTCTTAGGCCCGTTTATGAGCAAGCTCTTGGGCACCGACGAAGCCTGTATTATGCCCGCTTTGCGCGCAGGCACGACAGCCAACTGGTCGGGCGGCGCGACTATGACGGTTTGAGGAGCGCGCATGACGGCCTGGTTGACCCTGGTAGGGATCGGTGAAGACGGCTATGCCGGCCTGGGTGAGGCGGCGCGTCAGGCGCTAAACCAGGCGCAGTGGATTGTCGGCGCAGCGCGGCAGCTGGCGTTGTTGCCGGCCGATTTGCCGGGGCAGCATGAGCTGTGGCCTAGCCCCTTTAGCCTGGAACCGCTGCTGGCGCGGCGCGGTACGCCGGTCTGTGTGCTGGCCAGCGGTGATCCGATGTTCTTCGGCGTGGGCGCGAGCCTGGCGCGGCAGTTGCCGGCGGATGAGCTGCAGGTGTTCTCGTCGCCTTCGTCGGTGTCCCTGGCGGCGGCGCGGTTGGGTTGGCCGTTGCAGGAGGTCACCGTGCTGTCGCTGGTGGCACGGCCGTTGGCAGCGTTGCAGGCGCAGCTATTCCCCGGCGCGCGGCTGCTGCTGCTTAGCAATGACGGCGACAGTCCGGCGGCGGTGGCTGAACTGCTGCGCCAGCGTGGTTTCGGCCCTAGCCGGTTGACCGTGCTGGAGCATTTGGGCGGCATCAGTGAGCGGCGCATCGACGGCCTGGCCAGCGACTGGGCGCAGGCGCGGGTGGCCGATCTTAATCTGCTGGCGGTTGAGTGCCTGGCGACGGCAGATGCGCGCCTGCTGCCGCTTACGCCGGGGTTACCGGACGACGCCTATCAGCACGACGGCCAGCTGACCAAGCGCGACGTGCGCGCGATCACCCTGGCGCGTTTGGCCCCGCAACCGGGTGAGCTGCTCTGGGATGTTGGCGCGGGCTGCGGCTCCATCGGTGTCGAGTGGATGCGTGCGCATAGCAGCTGCCGGGCCATCGCCATTGAGGCGAATGCCGGCCGCCAGGCGCATATCCAGCACAACCGCGACGCGCTCGGCGTGCCTGCCCTGCAACTGGTCGCCGGCCATGCGCCCGAGGCACTGACTGGCTTGGCCGCGCCGGATGCGATTTTTATCGGCGGCGGCGTGACCATCCCTGGCATGCTGGAGCAGTGTTGGGCCAGCCTTAAACCGGGCGGTCGGCTGGTGGCTAATGCCGTCACCCTGCAAAGCGAAGCGGCGCTGGTGGCCTGGCGTGAGCAGGTCGGTGGCGAGCTAACCCGCATCAGCGTGGCGCAAGCGCAGCCGCTGGGCGGTTTTGACACCTGGCGCAGTGCCTTGCCGATCACCCTGCTGGACGTACGCAAACCGTGAGTCCGCACATTCTGCTGCTCGGCGGCACCACCGAAGCTCTGCGCTTGGCCCGTCGTTTAAATTCCGAGGCGATCTACAGCCTGGCCGGGCTGGGCCGGGTGCCGGATGACTTGCCCTGCCAGGTGCGTGTCGGCGGTTTCGGCGGGGCTGAAGGCTTGGCGGCGTTTATCCGCGAGCAGGGCATCGAGCTGCTACTCGACCTGACCCATCCCTATGCCGCGCAGATCAGCGCCAATGCCGCCCGTGCTGCTGAGTTGAGCGGGGTTGCCTGCTGGGCGCTGCGCCGCCCCGGTTGGCAGGCCGGTGCAGATGACGATTGGCGCGAGGTGGACGACTGGAACGGGCTGGTTGCTGCGCTACAAGACTTCCGTCGTCCGTTGTTTACCCTCGGCCGTGAGCCGCTGGAGCATCTGCATGAGATTCCCCCTCACCAGCACTGGACCGTGCGTTGCCTAACGGCGCAGGAAGGTGTGCCGCGTGCGACAGTTATCGGCGCTCGCGGGCCGTTTGATCTGCACGGCGAGCGCGCGTTGTTCGCTCTGCTGGGCATCGATGTGCTGATCAGCAAGAACAGCGGCAGCCAGGCCACCGAGCCCAAGTTGCAGGTGGCGCGTGAGCTGGGTTTGCCTGTATTGCTGCTACGGCGGCCCGAGTTACCTGCGGTGGAGCGCGAGTTTGTTAGTCTTGAAGCGCTTGCCGAGGCGCTGCAGCTGTAGAGCGAATTGGCCGCCGAGCAAGGTAGGGTGGGTTAGCGACGCGGGAGGCCGAGCGTGGTTGCACACACGACAGTGGCGCGGCGCGTAACCCACCAGACGATGGACCGCGTTACGCCGCGTCACGAATGATGTGCTGTTCGGCAACAGCGGCATGCGGCTAACCCACCCTACGTAAATGGATCCCCTGCTAGACTGCCGCCCCGCTTTGGAGGCCGCTAT
>JAWWDH010000433.1:0-3136 GCA_033720015.1 Pseudomonas sp. | reverse complement strand
CGCTACCCAGTTTCTTGCGCAATTTATGGGACTGCTTGATGCGCCAGTCGAGGTCAGTGAGTTGCTGGCATTCGTAGTTAAGTTGCGCGCATAAGCGACAGGTGAAGCGCTCCGTGTCAGGGTTCAGGTAGAGGATGCCCGCACGTCTGCGGCAGTCCGGGCAGCGGAACCAGGGGCGCTCGCCACCCATGTTGCATGGTGTCCAGACAATAGCGACGTAGTGGTCGTGCTGTCGGGCCTCCATGTAGCGGTGGCTGTACTGATAGTTCAGGCGCAAAAGGTCGCGGCTCTCACTGAAGATGCCGATACACGCGGCCTGGGTTTTGTTCTGCCACCAGATGTGCGTGCTGCAACGGCCAGGAGTCAGCGCCCCCGCACGTTTTAACGTGCTTATGGGCAGGGCGCGGTAGTCCTCCAAGGTGTTCTTTTCTTTCCGCCTGCTCATCGGTGGCAACCTAAATCAATTGAAGAGTTGTCCAGAGTCTCCCTGCCGGCATTCGATGTTGCTATCCATGCAGGGTGCGTGCGGATCAACGCTGCAACCTGACGTGGATGGCTGCGGTGCTGTTCGCTCAAGTCGTACCGGTCAATAAATCCCTGCACCAGCAAATAGCCTGGCGTGCACTCCAGGTATCTGGCCACGCTGGACAGCCAGCGAATAACGTCCGTTGTGGGCGGGTAACGCTGGGCGCTCACCTCCGCAAAGAGTGCATCACGGTGCTGGCGGACAAACTGGCGCACGTTGTCGGTAATGCGTTCGCTGGGGCCCAGGCGTAAATGCTCGCCATGGATTTTGACGGCCAGGCCAGCGCGGTGCAGATAGTCGAGGGCGGCCATGGTTAAAAGTCCTCGAAGTCGTTGCTGGCTTGTTTGTCCTGCGCCGGTGGTTGCAGAGCTGCAACAACGCCACAAGCCTTGTGCTTGCTGGCTTTCAGGCTTGTAAAAGGCGCAACAAGAGGTGGCTGTGTTGCGCTTTTAGATTGGCTGCAAGGCCCGTGGTTGCTGGGTTGTGGCGGTGTTGCGGTTGCGTTGGGGGTGTCGCTAAAAAGGTAGCGCTCAAAAGCTTCGGTGAATTGTTCCAAGCGGTAGCCTTTCGGCGTCTTGATGCCGATGCGCACAGTGTTGGACGTGATGGAAAATTCGCCCAAACGTTTGGCGAGCTGGTGCGGGGTCATAGGCTTGCCCCGGTTCCAGGTTGCCCAGGGGGACTCGTCATTCTCTGCCAGAGCGTCCAGCAGGTCGGCGGTTGATAGCTTGTCGGTGTGGCGGTTATCGAATGCCTCCCGTATGGACGCCAGCAGTTCGGCCCCGATGCTGGGCGCGTCTTCCTCCAAGCCATGCAGAGCTAACGCCGCCGAACGTGCTAGGCGTGGCCAATCGCCGCCGGCCATTTCTGCCACGGCTAACAGGGGTTCCCAGCAGTCGTTGGCGCGATCATTTAGTCCCTCGATTTCGGCGGGCCTGGCCTTGCGCACCGCCTCCCGGTTGTCGATAGCAAATCGGGCTAATTGGCCTCCCAGTTGCGCAAACTCCAGTGCATTGGCATGGCGGATTTTTACCGTGCTCTCGCCGGTCTTTTTGCGCCGTAAGCGCAGGGGAATGCTGCGGTCTGCCAGGGTGTCGGCAATCTTGCCAATACCGCACAGCGCCTTAGCGCCCCAGACGTTAAAGCGGGTTGGCGTGTGCTCGTCACCCACGCAGCGGATCACAAACGCGCTGTCACGGGTAAAGCCTGCATTGAGGATGCCTCGCGCTTCCTCGTGCTCGGCCAGAAAAGCGTCCACCTCGTCGATTAGCAGCGTGGGTTGCCACAGCTCGATGGCGCGGAACAATGCCGCCGGGGCGATATTGGAGACGGCCAACGGACGGCAACAGAGGCGCGTCAGCACGCCCAGCAACACGGTTTTGCCACAGCGCTTTTCCGGTGCGGTGATGTTGGCAATCGGGGCCACGTCCACCACGTCGATAAACCAGGTGAGTGCAGCCCACAATGCGGCGGCGTGGATGGTGGCCGGGTCTGCGATCACATGGCGCTTGATGATGCTCGCCAGCGCGTTCAGCAGTGCTGCACCGTCTACCGGTTCAGGCCATAGGATGACCTCGGGAAATATCTCGTCATCGGCTGCGGCGCTGCTCGGACCTGGCTCACTGGTGAGCTTGTCCAGATCGGCTACGCCGACTGTTTTAGCTTCCTTGGCCTGCTGGCGTATGCGTGCCCAGCGTGCTGGCTCGGCTTTGCGTACCTGGCGCAGCAGGGTCAGCACCTCAAGTTCAAACAGCGCGCCGGGGTCATCCTTGAGCTTTGCCAATGCCTCTGCTATCGGGTCAGGTACAACGCATGGCGCGGGCACAAGTGGGCTATCGACGGTTGCAGTCATTGCGCGGCCCTCCAGTTGGCCAAGTCGTTAAAGTCGGACAGCTCCAGCGGTTCGGCACCGGACCACGGCGGCATCACCAGGCCACAGCCAAGGGTGGTGGCGGCTTTGATGGCGGCAGTGCGGCCAGGGTTGCCCTCGGTCATGCGGTCGTCGTCCCCGGCCATAATCAGCACGGTGTCACGGTGCTGGCGCTGCAAGCGTTGCGCGACGGGCAGCAGGTTGCCGGCATTCATGGCGCAAGCTACGGCGGCCCCGGTTTCAGCGTGCAAGGTTGCACCTGTTGCCCAGCCTTCGCAGATATACAGCGGCTGGCCTGGGGTAATCAGGCCAAGGGGCGAGTAACACGCGCTGACCATGCCGCCAGACAGAAAACGCTTGCTGCCGTCCCGGTAGATGCGTTGCACGTTGACCACTTGGCCGTCATGCACCAGCGGCACCAGTAGGGCGTCACCCTGTTGGCGCAGCGCATAGGGCCGCACGGCTTTGCGGGTTAGATACGGGTGTGCAGGATCGGCGCGGCGAGCATCGCGCCATAACCGGTTGGCATAGTCTGCGGCAGCGTGCTGGCGTTGGCGCTGCTCGTTGGCCCGTTGTTGCCGGGCTTGATTGATACGCTCGGCCAGTATGCGCGCTTCGCTTGGGTTGGTCGGTTTGCGGCTGCTCCAGGTGTGCGAGCCGCCGGCCTTCCAGCTACCAAACACGCCCGAGGCAATGCCATCGGCAAACAGCAGATACCAGCCATTCAGGGTGCCGGGCTT
>JAWWDH010000432.1:0-3161 GCA_033720015.1 Pseudomonas sp. | reverse complement strand
CATCCCACTCACGCCAACGCGAGCGCTCATCCCCCAGGTAGCGCGAGAACGCCTTCTCGCCCCACGGGCACTTAATCGGATTGCTGATCGGCGCAAATGCCGACACCGACTGATAACGCCCAGGGTTACGCAAGGCACACACCAGTGCGCCATGCCCGCCCATCGAATGGCCGCTGATGCCACGTTTGTCAGACACCGGGAAGTTCGCCTCGATCAACGCCGGCAGTTCCTGCACCACGTAGTCATACATGCGGTAATGCCGCGCCCAAGGTTCCTGGGTGGCGTTCAGGTAGAAACCTGCCCCCAGACCGAAGTCCCAGGCTTTATCCGGATCATCCGGCACATCAGCGCCGCGCGGGCTGGTGTCCGGCGCCACGATGATCATCCCCAGCTCGGCCGCCAGCTTGTGCGCGCCAGCCTTCTGCATAAAGTTCTCATCGGTGCAGGTCAACCCGCTCAACCAGTACAACACCGGCAGCTTGCCACCCTGCTCCGCCTGCGGCGGCAGGTACACGGCAAACACCATGTCGCAGCCCAGCACCGCAGAACGGTGGCGGTAGCGCTTATGCCAACCGCCGGCACTCTTCTGGCAGGAAATATTTTCCAGACTCATGACCGACCTCAGAAGTGAATAACGGTGCGGATGCTCTTGCCTTCATGCATCAGGTCAAACGCCTTGTTGATGTCTTCCAGCGGCATGTTGTGGGTGATAAAGGTGTCCAGCGGGATTTCACCCTTCTGCGCCTTTTCCACATAGCTTGGCAGCTCGGTACGGCCTTTCACGCCGCCAAACGCCGAACCACGCCAGACGCGCCCAGTGACCAACTGGAACGGACGGGTGCTGATTTCCTGACCGGCACCGGCTACGCCGATAATCACCGACTCGCCCCAGCCCTTGTGGGCGCATTCCAGGGCAGCGCGCATCAGCTGCACATTGCCGATGCACTCGAAGGAATAGTCGACGCCGCCATCGGTCATCTCAATGATCACGTCCTGAATCGGCTTGGCGAAATCCTTCGGATTGACGAAGTCAGTCGCACCCAGCTCGCGGGCCACTTCAAACTTGGCCGGGTTGATATCGATGGCGATGATGCGCGAGGCTTTGGCCATTTTCGCGCCAATGATCGCGGCCAGGCCAATGCCGCCCAGGCCGAAGATTGCCACGGTGGCACCCTCTTCGACTTTAGCGGTGTTAAGCACAGCGCCGATGCCGGTAGTGACGCCGCAACCGAGTAGGCAGACCTTCTCCAGCGGCGCGTCCTTAGGGATTTTCGCCAAGGACACTTCCGGCAATACGGTGTACTCGGAGAAGGTCGAACAGCCCATGTAGTGGTAAATCGGCTCGCCTTTGTAGGAGAAGCGGCTGGTGCCATCGGGCATCAGGCCCTTGCCCTGAGTGGCGCGTACCGAGCTGCACAGGTTGGTCTTACCGGATGTGCAGAATTTACAGGTGCGGCATTCGGCGGTGTACAGCGGGATCACATGGTCACCCACTTCCAGCGAGGTCACGCCCTCGCCAATGGCCTCGACAATACCGCCACCCTCGTGGCCCAGTACCGCCGGGAAAACGCCCTCGGAATCTTCTCCAGACAGGGTGTAGGCGTCGGTGTGGCAGACGCCAGTGGCAACAATACGCACCAGCACTTCGCCGGCCTTGGGTGGAGCGACGTCGATTTCAACAATTTGCAGCGGTTGGTTTGGGGCAAACGCTACAGCAGCACGGGACTTGATCATGATCACTCTCCAGGGGATTCAACAGTGGTATGGAGTGTAGATCAGTGCCCGAATAAGATTAATCCGCTAAAAAACAAAACATTCTTGCTGTACAGGGATAATCTTTCGGCAAAAACGCCCTGAGGAAAACGCTATGAACCGCTGGGAAGGCCTCGATGAATTTGTCGCCGTCGCCGAATGTGGTCAATTCACCGCCGCCGCCGAACGCCTGAGCCTGTCGTCGTCCCAGGTCAGCCGGCAGATTGCTCGCTTGGAAGAACGCTTGCAGACCCGCCTGTTCTATCGCAGCACCCGTCGCGTGGCGCTGACTGAAGCCGGCCAGACCTTTCTGCAACACTGCCAGCGCCTGCAGGACGCCCGCGAAGAAGCCCTGCGTGCCGTGGGCGACCTCAGTAGCGAACCCAAAGGCCTGCTGCGCATGACCTGCGCGGTCGCGTATGGCGAACGCTTTATCGTGCCGCTGGTGACCGAATTTATGATCCAGCATCCGCAACTGCGGGTGGATATTGAGTTGAGTAACCGCACCCTCGACCTGTTGCACGACGGCCTGGATTTGGCCATCCGCCTGGGGCGCTTGCAGGACTCGCGCCTGGTGGCGGCACGCCTGGCTTCACGGCAAATGTACCTGTGCGCCGCCCCCGAGTACCTGCAGCGCTATGGCCGCCCGCACTCGCTGTCCGAACTGAGCCAGCACAATTGCCTAATCGGCAGCTCGGACTTGTGGAACTTTCAGGCCAACGGCCAGGATGCCAGCATGCGGGTACAGGGCAACTGGCGCTGCAACAGCGGCCAAGCGGTACTGGAAGCCGCGTTGCGCGGGATTGGTTTGTGCCAACTGCCGGACTATTACGTACTGGAGCATCTGCGCAGCGGCGCACTGGTGTCCTTGCTGGACAACCAGCAGCCGCCAGACACGGCCGTGTGGGCGATCTACCCACAGCAACGGCACCTGTCGCCCAAGGTCCGGCAACTGGTGGACTTTCTCAAGCAGGGGCTCGGGCAACGCCGCGAGTACCGTAAGGACTGAGCTAGCAGCGCCCTTGCCAGAGCAGATTGAGGCTCTGCAGGTCTTCTGGTCGCGTGACTTTGAGGTTATCTGCACGACCTTCAATCAGCCGCGGCGCCTGCCCCGCCCACTCCATGGCAGAGGCCTCATCGGTAATCGCCACACCGGCAATCAGCGCATCGGCCAGCGCCCGCTGCAACTCACCCAGTCGGAACATCTGCGGAGTAAACGCCTGCCAGATAGTTGAGCGATCAACCGTGGCCTGCACCCGGCCATCTGCGTCCGCACGCTTGAGTGTGTCGCGGGCGGGCACGGCGAGCAGACCGCCCACCGGATCAGCAGCCAATTCGGCGAGCAATAGGTCCAGGTCGCTGCGGGCTAGATTCGGCCGCGCGGCATCATGCACCAACACCCAGTCTTG
>JAWWDH010000431.1:0-3166 GCA_033720015.1 Pseudomonas sp. | reverse complement strand
GGGATGTTGTCGAGCAGGCCGCCGCCGGTGATGTGGGCCATGGCTTTAACCGCGCCGGTGTCTTTGATCAGCTTGAGCAGCGGTTTGACGTAGATACGCGTCGGCGCCATCAGCAAATCGGCCAGCGGCTTGCCATCGACCTGGGTGGTTTCGATCTCAGTGCCGGAGACTTCGATGATCTTGCGGATCAGCGAGTAGCCGTTGGAATGCGGGCCGGAAGACGGCAGGGCGATCAGTGCATCACCAGCGGCGACTTTGGAACCGTCGATGATCTCGGCTTTTTCCACTACACCAACGCAGAAGCCGGCCAGGTCGTAGTCTTCACCTTCATACATGCCCGGCATTTCAGCGGTTTCACCGCCAACCAGCGAGCAGCCTGCCAGTTCGCAGCCTGCGCCGATGCCGGTGACCACAGTGGCGGCTACATCAACGTTGAGCTTGCCGGTGGCGTAATAGTCGAGGAAGAACAGCGGCTCGGCGCCGCATACCACCAGGTCGTTCACACACATGGCGACCAGGTCCTGGCCGATGCTGTCGTGCTTGTTCAGGTTCAGCGCCAGGCGCAGTTTGGTGCCGACGCCGTCAGTACCGGAGACCAGCACGGGCTGCTTGTAACCAGCCGGGATCTCGCACAGCGCGCCGAAGCCGCCCAGCCCACCCATGACTTCCGGACGCGCGGTGCGCTTGGCCACGCTTTTGATGCGTTCGACTAGGGCTTCGCCCGCGTCGATATCTACACCTGCGTCCTTGTAGCTGATGGAGGGTTGCTTGCTCATAGATCCAGGCCTTTAGGGGAAATTCGGATAGACACCGCCGCTTATGGTGGCGGTCTGCGAAGGCGCGCGATTTTATCAGGCTTACCCGGCAGCGGCCAGCCGCCACGGTTGCGGCCGTGGGGATGGCTGTTTAAGGTGGCCACTTGCTGACAATCTGCTGCTGCCGGCCAAACGCGGCTGAAAATGCCTTTGGAATGCGCCTTGGCAGCCTCTAAACTGGCAATCCAGCGCCCTTGTCGGCTGCCTCGTTTGGCCTGGGTTGGCTGGCATTGTTGTTAAATCTGGCCTGCGTGCCGCTTCCGTCCGTCGAGAACCTCTTCATGCGTTTGACCGCTCGCCTGCTTCTTGTCTGTTTATCACTGTTCGCTCTGCCAGCCTTGGCCGCGCCCGTGAGTGACCTGTATCAGGTCCGCGAAGCGCTCAGCAGTCAGCAGCCGCAAGAGCGGGCGGCTGCGCTGAGTCGCGCGTTGGATACCTTGGTGCTGCGTCTGACGGGCACGGCTGATGCTCTGCAGAACCCGGCAGTTGTGGCGCTGCGCAAAGACCCCCAGCAAATCGTTAGCCAGTCTGGTTATAAAGGCGAGACGTTACTGGTCGACTTCGACCCGTTGAGCACCGAGCGCAGCCTGCGTCAGGCGGGCCTGGCACTGTGGGGCGCAAATCGTCCGAGCATCCTGCTCTGGTGGTTGAGTGACGCCAGTGATGGCAGTCGCCTGTTGGGTGATGGCCAAGCCGCTGCTGCACTGTTCAATCAGGCCGCGCAACACCGTGGCCTGCCGCTGCGCCTGCCGTTGGCTGATCTTTCCGAGCAACTGCTGGCCGTGCCGGAAAACCTCACCGCGAATGATCCCGCAGCTTTGCGTGAAGCGTCCGAGCGTTACGCGGCCGATGCAGTGCTGGCAGTGCTGGCGCGTGAAGCAAACGGGCAGTGGCAGGCCGAGTGGCGGCTGTGGCTGGGCGATGAGCGTGAGCAGGGTAAGGTGAAGGGCGCGGATCAGGCGGCACTGGCAGATGCCGTCCTGTTGGCAGTCAATCAGCGTTTGGCACCACGTTTTATTGTGGCCCCCGGTGTCGCCAGTAGCTTGACGGTGCAAGTACAGGGCGTCGACCTGGCTCGCTATGCCGAGTTGCAGCGCATTCTCGAACCTTTCGCCGCGCAACTGCGCAAGGTAGAGGGCGACACCCTGACCTTTGCTGTCAATGCCAATGCCGAGCAGCTGCGGGCGCAACTGGGCCTGGCGCAGTTGCAGGAGATCCCGGCCGAGGCTCTGCCGATTGAGGATGGCCAGGCGATTACGCCGCCTGCCACCGAGGCGGCGCCTGTGGCGCCGGCCGAGCCGCAGGGCAAGGTGTTGAGGTTTCGCTGGTAGGTTGCAGTTATTACGGCCGCCCCTGGCTTAAAACCGCAGCTCGATAGCTGCGGTTTTCTTATGCCATAAGCCTCGCGGCTTGGGCGCTTTCTGCATTAAACGTTGGTATATGGAGCGCAGCGCATGATCGAGTCGCATCGTTGGATATGGATAGTCGCAGCGTTGCTGCTGGGTGGTCTGCTGTACCTGCTGGCACCGATTCTTTCACCGTTCCTGATTGGTGTGTTGCTGGCTTACATGGGCGATCCGCTGGTCGACCGCCTGGAGCGCTGGAAGTTGTCGCGGACCTGGGGCGTGGTGGTGGTGTTTGCGCTGATTACCCTGGTTATGGCCATTCTGTTGCTGGTCCTGGTGCCTATGTTGGGTAAGCAACTGGTGCGTCTGTATGAACTGGTTCCAGAAATACTTGACTGGATACAGCACCAAGCGTTGCCGTGGGTTCAGCTCAAACTGGGGCTAAGTGACGGCTTCTGGCGGTTTGATCAGTTAAAGGAAGCGATGTCCGGACAATTGGGTAACACCACCGATATCGTCGGTATGCTGCTGTCCAAAGCCACTGCTTCGGGGCTGGCGTTTTTAGCGTGGTTGGCCAATCTGCTGCTGATTCCGGTGGTCAGCTTCTACCTGATGCGCGATTGGGACCTGATGGTCGCCAAACTGCGTAGCTTGCTGCCAAGAGGTCGTGAAGGCCTTGTTGTGCAGCTGTTTAGTGAGTGTCACGAAGTGCTCGGCGCTTTCCTGCGCGGTCAACTGCTGGTGATGCTGGCGCTCGGCGTGATGTATGCCACCGGGCTGATGGTGATCGGGTTAGAGCTTGGGCTGCTGATCGGTGTGTTGGCCGGCTTGGCCAGCATCGTGCCGTACCTGGGTGTGGTAGTGGGGATTGGCGCGGCAATGACCGCGGGCTTGTTCCAGTTCGGCCTCGACTTCTATCCGTTGCTTGGCATTGCCGGCGTATTTGTGGTCGGGCAAATGCTTGAAGGCATGCTGCTGACGCCCATGCTGGTGGGCGATCGCATC
>JAWWDH010000430.1:0-3174 GCA_033720015.1 Pseudomonas sp. | reverse complement strand
TCATAATTTAAATGGACGCATTTAAATGTCAATCATAATTTAAAGTAGCAGAGGTCACCGCGCGCCCACACGTCTTGCGCAGGGTCACGACATGCCGTGACCGGCAGGAGAGCTAAACGCTTGTCGCCTGGCCGTACATCACGCTTTACTCCATAGACCGATCGGTCTATAACTAGCACCATGAGTAAAGAAGATAGCCGCCATATCCTCGTCAAAACCATGCAGAGCGCCTTGCAAAGCAAGGGGCTGCACGGCGTTGGCCTGAACGAGATCCTGAAAACCGCAGGTTTGCCGAAGGGCAGCCTGTATTACCACTTTCCCGGCGGCAAGGAAGAGCTGGCGCTGGCCGCCATTGCCAACGCCGAGCAGGAGATGACGCGGTTTCTGGAGCAGATGTTTGCGCGCTTCGATGACCCGCTGGAGGCACTTGCCGCCTGGATCGACAGCGCGCTGCAGCGTATCGCCGCCAGCCGCTTCAAGCTCGGCTGCCCGCTGGCCGCCGCCGCACTCGACTGCTCGCCCGAGGACACCGATCTGCTGCTCGCGCTGAACGGCGCGTTCGGCAACCTGCGCGACCTGCTGACCCGACAGATCAGCCGCGCCGGCTTCCCCGCCGAGGCCGCCGCCGACCTCGCCGAGCTGGAGCTGACCCGCTACGAGGGCGGGCTGATGATGGCCCGCGCCGCAGGCAGTACCGACCCGATCGAGCGTTCGTTTCGCGCTCTGCTCAGCCACGTTCGCCTGCAACAAAAGGAGTTTGCCAATGGCCACTGAATCGCTCGCCCCGCAAGGCCTGACCCTGACCGCCGCCGATGGCTACCAGCTCGCCGCCACCCTGTACCCGGCCAGCGAGCCACGCGGGCAGATTCTGGTCGGCAGCGCCACCGGTGTGCCGCAGGGCTTCTACCGGCGCTTTGCCGAGTTCGCCGCTCGCAACGGCTTCACTACGCTAACCCTCGATTACCGCGGCATTGGCGCTTCCGCGCCGGCCAGCCTCAAAGGCTTCGAGATGGATTATCTGGACTGGGCCGACAAGGACCTAGCCGCCGGCGTCGACTATCTCGGCCAGCAGGATCTGCCGCTGTATCTGGTCGGCCACTCGTTCGGCGGCCACGCCTTCGGCCTGCTGCCCAACCGCGATGCCATCGACGCCGTCTACACCTTCGGCACCGGTGCCGGCTGGCACGGCTGGATGCCCAAGGGTGAGCGCCGCAAGGTGCAGTTCATGTGGAATCTGGTGCTGCCGCTGATCGTCGCCATCAAGGGCTATCAGGCGTGGAACTGGCTGGGCCTCGGTGAAGATCTGCCCAAGGGCGTTTACCGCGACTGGAAACACTGGTGCCGCTTCCCGCGCTACTTCTTCGATGACCCGAAGATGGCCTGGCTGACCGAGCACTTTGCCGCCGTGCGCACACCGATTGTCGGCGCCGTCTCGCTCGACGATCTCTGGGCCGGCCCCGAGTCACGTGACGCCTTTATGAGCGCCTTCAGCGGCGCCGCCTATCAACCACGGGATATCGACCCCAAGGCCCTCGGCCTCAAGCCGCTGGGCCACATGGGTTACTTCCGACCCTACGCCGAACCGCTCTGGCGCGATGCGCTGGACTGGTTCGCCAGCCAACCCCGGGCTGCCGCTGCGGCCTGATCGACTCAAGGAACACGCAATGAACCCGAAAGACATGACCGGCCTGCAGATCATGCAGGCCGCCGCAGCCGGTCACCTGCCGATAGCGCCGATTGCCCAAACCATCCCCATGCAGGTCAAGCTGGCCGAAGAGGGCCGCGTGGTATTTGAAGCCACCGCCGACGAAAGCCACACCAACCCGCTCGGCGGCGTACACGGCGGCTTTGCCGCCACCGTCATGGACTCGGTCACCGGCTGCTCCGCGCACACGACTCTAGCCGCAGGCGAAGGCTACGGCACCATCGAACTCAACGTGAAGATGTGCAAACCCGTGCCCTTCAACAAAACGCTGATCGCCGAAGGCAAGGTCATCAACAAAACCCGCCGCCTGATTATCAGCGAAGGGTATCTGCGCGACGAAAGCGGCTCGCTGTATGCGTACGCTACGGCGACCAATATGATTCTCAGCTAGAAGCTGGAAGCCTCAAGCCTCAAGCCTCAAGCCTCAAGCCTCAAGAATGGTGGACTCCGGGAAGGCCGAGTTCCAACTCGGCCACCGCTATGCACCCACGTCCGCTGGTCGAGCGGGAGCACCTCACACCCCCGGCAACACCTTCAGCAACGTCAGCAACTCACGCGCCGCCTTCTCGGATGACGCCGGGTTCTGGCCGGTGACCAGCAGGCCATCCACCAGCACATACTCGCCCCAGTCCTCGCCTTTGCTGTAGACGCCGCCCTTGTCCTTCAACGCGTCTTCCAGCAGCAGGGGCACCACATCGCTCAGGCCTACCGCGTCCTCCTCCGCATTCGAGAAGCCGGTTACCCGCTTGCCGCCAACCAGTGGTTCGCCATCCGCCGCCCGGGCGTTGAGCAGCACCACCGGCGCATGACACACCGCGCCGATGGGCTTGCCTGCGCGGGAAAAGGCATTGAGCAGCGCCACCGAATCCGGATTGTTGTGCAAATCCCACAGCGGGCCGTGGCCGCCGGGATAGAACACCGCATCGAAGTCGTCTGCCGACACCTCACTCAGTTTCACCGTCTGTGCCAGCTGCGCCTGGGCGGCGCTGTCGGCGTCAAACCGCTTGGTCGCCTCGGTCTGCGCGTCCGGCTCGGCGCTCTTGGGGTCCAGCGGAGGCTGGCCGCCCTTGGGCGAGGCCAGGGTGATTTCGGCACCGGCGTCGCGCAGCACGTAATAGGTCGAGGCAAACTCCTCCAACCAGAAGCCGGTTTTATGGCCGGTATCGCCAAGCTTGTCGTGTGAGGTGAGAACCATGAGAATCTTCATATCGCTCCTCTCTACAATCGATGAACCAACGGCTGTGACGCGAACGCGCGCCAGACAGCATGAATACACAGTAAATCCGGCAGCAATCGACGCAAATGGTTCAGTCTCGCCGCGCCGGTGACAGCACAGGACAACCAGCAACCATGCAGCCGCTACAACTCAACTGCGACATGGGCGAAAGCTTCGGCGCCTGGACCATGGGCATGGACGAGGCCGTGATGCCGCATGTGCACAGCGCCAACATCGCCTGCGGCTTTCACGC
>JAWWDH010000429.1:0-3178 GCA_033720015.1 Pseudomonas sp. | reverse complement strand
GAGAAGAACGCCAGCACGGCGAAGCCGAAACGCCCGCCACCGCCGACCAGGCTGTTCTTGATGTAATCCTGCCAAGCTGCCGCATGCCGGCGGTCATGCATCCACACACCGAGCCAGAGCACCATGACGCTGGCAAACAGGGCGGTAAGACCTTCAAGCAACTCGCGCTGAGCGCCGCTGACGTCGATCAGATACGCCGCCAGCGCCCAGGTGCCAACACCTGCCAGCAAAGCCAAGCCCCAACCCAGGTGCACGCTGCGCACCGCCTGCTGCTGGCCAGTATTGCGCAAGAACGCGAGGATCGCCGCCAGCACCAGAATCGCCTCAAGGCCTTCACGCAAAAGGATCAGTAGACTGGAGAAAAAGCTCAGCGAATCCGACAGGCCATTGCTCTCGAGCAACGCGGCGGAACTCGCCAGCTCAGCCTTAGCCTGCTCCAGACGCTGCGCCGCCTGAGGCACCGACAGACCATCCTGGAGTGCCTGCCGATAGGCCATCAGCGCCCGCTCGGTGGTCTTGCGCTGCGCCGGATCGAGGTTGTTCAACGCCCCTTCAACCAGCTCAAAACCTTCCAGATAGGCCGCCACCGACAGGTCATAGGCCTGTTCGTGCTCACCGCCACGGTACGCACTCAGGCTGCGCTCAAGCATCGCTCGGGTATGCGCAATCAACTGCTGCGGGCCACGCTGCTGCGCCGGCGGCTGTGCGCGCTGAACGCGGAACCGTGCAGCGGCCGCGTCGCCTTGAGCAGTGGCAACTTCGGCCGGAGTCATGCCGGCCAATGCCGCCAGGCCGAACGGCTCGCCCTGCTCAACAGGCGTGGCACTGAAGCCGGCGATATAGCTGGCCAGATCCCAGCGCTGCCGATCGTCCAGCTGATCGGCATAGGCCGCCATATCGGTGCCGTCGATGCCCAGGCCGATAGTATTGAACAGGTCGTACAGACTCAGCCGATTCAACCGCGCCAGATCACGCAAGTCGGCCGGTGGCGGCTCCAGGCCGATACCCGCCGGCCCATCACCCGCACCGCTGTCGCCATGGCAAACGCTGCAATGCTGGGCGAACAAGGGTGCGCCACGGCTGGGGTCGGGGGTGATGGCCGGAACCTGACTGACTTCATAGGCTGTGGCCAGGGTCGCGGCCAGCTGACGCGCCAGTTGCGAAACCTCGGCACCGTCTACACGCTGCTCAATGCCCTCACGCAGACTCGCTACGCCTTGCTGCAATTGAGCCTGCTCAGGCCGCGCCGGCAGCGCGACAACCAACCCTTGCAGTACAGTGAGAAACTCCAGCTGCTCGCGGTATTCGCCGGAGTCGATAACCTGACCATTGGCCACAGTGGCCGGGTAGTCAGCCCCCAAATAACCAAACAGATGCAGGGCTTGCGCCGCGCCCTCAATGGGCTCGGCCATGACAGTCAGGCTGCACAGCGCCAATACGGGCAGCAGCAACCAACTGAAGTAACGCAATACGGTAGTCATATAGGAGCAGATCCCAAATACGAATGAATGACGATTTCATTGTCATCCTCCCAATAACTTTCCTCAACCATTGATCGTTGAGCGCCCGCGACGGATCGTCGCAATAGCGCAGGAGTCATCCGATGAGGTTTTCGCAACGCCTGGAAGAACCGGCTTTTGCCGTAGTGTGTGGCGCCAGCCGTGGCATTGGCCTGGCACTGACCACGCAGCTGCTGGCCCGCAAGGATATCGCCGGGGTCTGGGCTGTCGCCCGCCAAGCGAGCCAGTCGGCTGAGTTGCAGGCGCTAGGCGCGCAGCACGGCTCGCGTTTGCACTGCCTGGATGTGGACGTATGCGATGAGCAGGCATTAAGTGAGCTGGCCGCGCAGATGCGCGCAGCGATACCACGCCTGCACCTGCTGCTGTGCACGGTCGGGGTGTTGCAGGACGGTGCCGCAAAAGCCGAGAAGGGCTTGGCGCAGCTCAATCTTGAGGGACTGCTAGCGACCTTTGAGCGCAACAGCTTTGCGCCCATCCTGCTACTCAAGCACTTGCTGCCGTTGTTACGCGGTCAGCATCCGTGCACGGTAGCGGCGCTCTCGGCTCGGGTCGGCTCGATCGGCGACAACCGCCTCGGTGGCTGGTACAGCTACCGCGCCAGCAAAGCCGCGCTGAACCAGCTGCTGCACACGGCCAGCATCGAGCTGAGTAGGCTAAACCCCAACAGCTGCGTGCTCAGCCTGCACCCAGGCACCACCGATACGGCGCTGTCGAAACCCTTTCAGGCCAACGTGCCGGCCGACAAGCTGTTCACCCCGAGCTATGCCGCCGAATGCCTGCTGGCGCAGATTGAACGGCATGGTCCGGAGCAATCGGGCACGTTCTGGGGCTGGGATGGACAGCCGATCCCTTGGTAGCCTGACGCTTAGCTAAACCACCGCGCGGCGCACACTGGCCAGCAGCGCCGCTGCGCCGATAAACAGCGCGCCAAAGCTCCGGTTCATCAACCGCTGCTGGCGCGAGGAGCGCAGCGCACCCAGTACCCGCGCCGCCAGGCCGGTGTAGCCGGCCATAACGATCAGGTCGACGCAGATCATGGTCACGCCCATCACCAGGTACTGCATCAGCAACGGCGCTTGTGGATTGAGAAACTGCGGCAGTACCGCGAGCATGAAGACAATCGCCTTGGGGTTGCTGAAGTTAACCAGAAAACCGCGCAACACCAAGGTCAGCGGCCGGCCGATGGGCCGCTCGGTCTGCGCGGTCATATCACTGGGTAAAGCCTGCCACTGGCGATAACCGAGGTACACCAGATACGCCACGCCGAACCACTTGATCAGGCTAAAGGCCAGCTCCGACGCCGCTAGAATCGCGCCCACACCGGCCGCCACAATGGCAATCTGCAACGCCAGGCCCAGCTGCAAGCCCAGCGCATTCCAATAGCCGCGCAGAAAACCGTATTGCAGCCCCGCAGACATCGAGGCAATCGCCCCGGCGCCTGGCGACAAGCTGATCACCCAACAGGCGACAAAGAACGCAAGCCAGGTTTCGAGAGCCATGGCGTCAATCTCCAGTCATGAACAACGCAAATAAAAAAGACCGCTGCCGATTATCAATGATCGGCAGCGGCCTGGAAAACACTGGAGTAGGCTCTAAAGCGCAACATCACCAATCAACATGCCGTGCATGACCCTACAACTCTTGCGCCCGGACTGCAG
>JAWWDH010000428.1:0-3179 GCA_033720015.1 Pseudomonas sp. | reverse complement strand
GACAGTCGTTTACCCACTTCGATGATGGGTTTCTCGATAAATACGTGAGTAATCTGACCAACCAGCAGTGTCGTCAAGCCTGCCCCCAGAACAACCAGCCACCCCAGCGGCTGGCTCAGCTCCAAGTAGGGGAAGAGCTTGCCAAAACACGCCAAGACGAAGGGGTGCGACAGATAGATGGAATACGATGCATCGCCAGCCCGCACCAAGCCGTCACGCGCAGTCGGCATGCCCCCGGCGGCACGAATACGTTTTTCGCGATTGAGCAGGGCCAAAAGGAACATCGCGTAGGCACCACCGAACAACAGCACCCGCAGTGGCTGCTCACGATTGATCGTGCCCGAGTCGGCAACTACAGCAGCCAGCGCCACCAGCACCACGCCGAGAATACAGGGCAGCAACCAGCCGGAATACGTGCTGGTCGACCAGAAACGGTAGATACACGCGCCCATAGCAAACTGCACGACATACAGCGAAAGGATATGGAAGTCCCAAAAGTCCACGCCCGCATACTCACGCAGCGCCCATTTGGCAAAAGCCAGCACTGACATCAGCAACAGCACAGAAGTCAGCCAGTTGTATGTCAGAAAGCGCGCTACCAGAAAGACCGTGGCGTAGAACACCAACTCATGCTCAATGGTCCATCCGACAAACAGAATCGGCAGGTCGGCTTGCGGCAACATCAGCAGTGATTGGGTGACCGACCACCAGTCATGTTCACCAGAGCCCATGGTCATCGCCGGATTGAACAGCCATAACGCGACCACCAGACTGGTGAAAAAGATATACATCGGAAAAATCCGGATAAATCGGCTGATCAACCAACGGCGAGGCTTGAACGGGGTAGTGAAGGTTATGTAAGTCATGATGAAGCCGCTGATCACGAAAAACATATCCGGGGCCGAATAGCCGATATTGAGTGCATAGCCGCTGTGAAAATCGGCCCAACCCGGTAACTTGCGAGCAATGTCCTCGACATGCACCAGCAACACCATCAACACCGCAATACCGCGCAGACGCTGCACACTCAGTAGTTCACCGGCATGCACAACCGGCTTGGCCAATGCCTTGCTATAGACACTGGCAAACTCGCGCAAAATGGCTGTCATGGCCACACCCGCAGCAAGAGCCGTCCGCACAATAGCGCCCCCATCGAGCAACTTGGCAGCATCTTCACTCTCCTTTGTCCCTGTTCACTTACACGCCTCAACAAGCACCGAGGCTGCCTGCGCTTGCCCCATCAGAACGTCCCGGTAAAGCTGCTGCAAGCGACCAATATGCTGACTGCGGCCATGCTGCTGAGCGACCAGCGCCCGCGCCGCGCGACCAAGGGCCAGCAGATCGACATGCCCATCCAGAGCACGCTGAAGCCCCTGCGCCAGTCCGGCCGCAGAAACCGTAGCCGCCTGCAACCCGGTTTTACCGTCGAGCACATAATCGGTAATGCCGCCGACCGCAAAAGCCAAGACTGGTGTTTCAAATGACATGGCTTCAATACCAACCAAAGGTCCCGGGTCATCCCAAACCGAGGGCAATACGAACAAATCTGCCGCCCGGTAATAACCCGCCAAGGCTTGTTGCGGTAACCACTCAATAAACTCGATACGCCCAGCAATGCCATAGCGCTCGGCCAGGGCTCGCGCAACGGGTAAACGGGGGCCCGACGAAATGGCAGTCAAACGCCAATCACCACGAACGTGTGCCAGTGCCTTTACCAGCACCTCCAAACCTTTGCCTTTGACTGCTTGCCCCGTGAATAACAGCTGCAAAGGACGCTCACGACCTGGAATACCTGCAGCCTTCGCCTCCAGCATTGCAACCTGTCCCTGGGCTTGCTGATCAAAGCGGCTGAAATACGGCACCACCTGTACCCGCTCATTTGCAAAGCCATTGACCAGCAGCACGCGGCGCATGTGCTGACTACCGACAACGGCAGCACTGAACGCCTGGTATAGGCCTCGCTCAGTCAGTTTTGCCGGCAGATTCTGCAACCCCGGCACGCGACCACCCGGTTTGGGGGCACCAATCAAGCAGCCCTGCGTAATGCAAGACCAGCCCAACGCGCGCGCGCAACGATCCCCGGGAAAACGTCGACGACCACGACGCAAGCACATCGAGGTGTAGTCATGAAACGAGCGCAACAAGGGAATGCCTAACGACGGCAACGCCTGCAACAGCGGCAGAACACTACAAAGGTGCACATGCAGCACATCAGCACGCCAGTTACGCATGACCTGCAGGCTTTGCTGCAGGTCATAAGGGAATTCAAACCCCCGCGGACTGAGTGCCAGCAGTTCCACGCCTCGACAATCCAGATACTCCGGCACCACTCCACCACCATGTGCCAAAGCCACTTGATCACCGCGCTCACTCAACGCCCTGGCCAACTCCAGCACGTAGTTCGGCAAGCCACCAATGGACAGCGTCTCGACCAGCAATAACACTCTCATCGTGCGCCCTCATGCGTGGCTACAGTCACGCCCACAGCCGCCGCCGCGGGGTTGCTCAGCCCCAGAGACAAGAGCAGCACCAGAAGAAAATGCATGTTCTGCAATAGCAACATGTCAACCATGGCAAACACCATGTAAGCCGCCAGGGTGCCGATCGCCGCCAAAGTAAACACTGAGGAATTGTCCTGCTGACGCGCTCGCCAACGCCGCAATAAATGTCGAGCCATCATCAGCAGGAACGCCAGATAGGCCAGTAGACCGAACAGACCAGTGCCTGCAAGAATTTCCAGGTAGGTGTTATGGGCATGCAGCGAGGGATAACCCAGCTCAACGTTAAGCCACACCTCACGGGAGAAAAACTCATCACGGAAGTTGCCCAAGCCCACGCCAAATAGCGGGTTCTCTTTAAATACATCAAGAGCCACGCCCCAGATGATCAGCCTATCGAGCACAGCCTCCGGACGGCCTGGCACCAGCCCGGCAATGCTGCCATCCCAGTTGGGTAACATAGCCACAGTCAGCACAATGACCAGTGCAGCGATACCACCAACCAGCACCAACCAACGCCACAGTGCCGGGCGCATGACCAGCAACATGACCAGCAGCAAAGTCATACCCCCAAGCAAGCCACCGCGCGACTTGGTTGCCGCCAGACCCGCCAGACAGATAACCAAGCAGACCCCGGCCAATAGGCGCATAGCAGGCTGCGGCGCACGGAAGACAAAGGCG
>JAWWDH010000427.1:0-3181 GCA_033720015.1 Pseudomonas sp. | reverse complement strand
TGCTCGGCATCGCCGTGAAGAACAAGAGGTAGCGCCATGTCATTCGAACTTATTGATATAGGCACGCTGCGTGGCATCGGCACGGCCCTGGTTCTGCTGTCGTTTTTTTGCGTAACCCAGTGGGCTTACAGCGGCAAACGCCGTGTGGCCTTCGACCAGGCAGCACAACTGCCCTTTGCCGATGAACCCAAGCTGGCTGCACCAAGGAGCAAGACCCCATGAGCACGTTCTGGAGCTGGTACATCACCCTGCTGACGGTCGGCACTCTGCTCGCCCTGTCCTGGCTGATTTTCGCCACCCGCAAAAGCGAAGTTCACAAGAACCCAACCGATCAGACCATGGGGCATGCCTTCGATGGCATCGAGGAATATGACAACCCGCTGCCCAAGTGGTGGTTCATGCTGTTTGTCGGCACCATCGTTTTCTCGATTGGCTACCTATTGCTGTACCCGGGCTTGGGCAACTGGAAAGGCATCTTGCCGGGCTATGAAGGCGGCTGGACCCAGGTCAAACAATGGCAACATGAAGTGGATAAGGCCGACGAGCTGTATGGGCCGATCTTCGCCAAATACGCGGCCATGCCCCTGGAAGAAGTGGCCAAAGACGAGCAGGCGTTGAAAATGGGCGGCCGCATGTTTGCCACCTATTGCTCGGTCTGCCACGGTTCCGACGCCAAAGGCGCGGTGGGCTTTCCTAACCTTACCGACAAGCACTGGCGCTGGGGCGGCGAAGCAGAAGTGATCAAGACCAGCATCCTCAATGGCCGCATGGGCGCCATGCCCGCTTGGGCACCGGTCATTGGCGAAGACGGCGTGCAACAAGTCGCGGCCTATGTGCGCAAAGACCTGGCCGGCTTGTCACTGCCAGCCGACAAGCCGTATGACCTGGATAAGGGTGCTGCCATTTATGCCGCCAACTGTCTGGCCTGCCACGGTGCCGAAGGTAAAGGCATGGCCGTACTGGGTGCGCCAGACCTGACCAGCCCAGCTGGCTGGATCTACGGCAGCAGCCTGGTCCAGCTGCAACAAACCATCCGCCACGGCCGTAACGGTCAGATGCCGGCGCAGGAGCAATACCTGGGCAACGACAAGGTGCACCTGCTGGCCGCTTATGTGCTCAGCCTGAGCCAGCGTCAGCAAAGCGCTACAGCCCAGTAAGCAACCCATTGGCAATACTGCCTGGCGACTCACCCCGTCAGGCAGCTTGAATACCCCTGCCTCACGCACGGATGCTCCGCCAAGCCGTGCGACCCAAGGTCGCACCCGCCAAACCCAGTGCTCGCGCAACGTTTGACTTGAGCTAATCTTGTCAACAGTCGCCACCTGCCATAACTCCAAGGCGATCCCCACCTTTGCGCTACGCCTATTAAGGCGTTTTTGGCCTGCTGCAATGCCATACGGATACACCGTTGCATGCCTGCCTACAGCGCTGAAAGGCCTATCGTGCCGGCTGGTGTCGTTGCAATGAGCACCTGCTTTCTACATACTTGCCGCCGATTTTTGCCCCTAAAAAATCCATTAACCGTGGAACCCATAATGAGCACAGCAATCAGTCAGACTGCTTATAACTACAAGGTGGTTCGCCAATTCGCCGTAATGACGGTGATTTGGGGAGTCATTGGCATGGCTCTAGGTGTTTTCATCGCCGCACAGCTCGTGTGGCCTGAACTCAACCTGGGCATGGAATGGACGACCTTCGGCCGTCTGCGTCCGCTACACACCAACGCGGTAATTTTCGCCTTTGGCGGGTGTGCGTTGATGGCTACATCATTCTATGTAGTGCAACGCACCAGCCAGGCTCGCCTGATCTCCGACAGCCTGGCGGCCTTCGTCTTCTGGGGCTGGCAGCTGGTGATTGTATTAGCCGTCATCACCTTGCCGCTGGGCTACACCAGCACCAAGGAATACGCTGAGCTCGAGTGGCCAATCGATATCCTTCTCGGGATCGTCTGGATCACTTACGCCGTGGTGTTCTTCGGCACCATCGTCAAGCGTAAAACCAAGCACATTTATGTCGGCAACTGGTTCTTCGGTGCCTTCATTCTAGTGACGGCGATGCTGCACATCGTCAACAGTGCGGCCGTACCGGTCAGCCTGTTCAAGTCCTACTCGGCTTATGCGGGTGCGACTGACGCGATGATCCAGTGGTGGTACGGGCATAACGCCGTGGGCTTCTTCCTGACCACCGGCTTTCTAGGGATGATGTATTACTTCGTACCCAAGCAGGCCGAGCGTCCGATCTACTCGTATCGCCTGTCCATCGTGCACTTCTGGGCGCTGATCACCCTGTACATCTGGGCTGGCCCGCACCACCTGCACTACACCGCTCTGCCGGATTGGGCACAGTCCCTGGGCATGGCGATGTCGATCATTCTGCTGGCACCGAGCTGGGGCGGCATGATCAACGGCATGATGAGCCTGTCCGGCGCCTGGCATAAGCTGCGTACCGACCCAATCCTGCGCTTCCTGGTGGTATCGCTGGCGTTCTACGGCATGTCGACCTTCGAAGGCCCGATGATGGCGATCAAGACCGTCAACGCCCTCTCCCATTACACCGACTGGACCATCGGCCACGTACACGCCGGCGCGCTCGGCTGGGTGGCCATGGTCTCCATTGGCTCGCTGTACCACATGCTGCCCAAGGTTTTTGGCCGCGATGAGATGCACAGCATCGGCCTGATCAATGTGCACTTCTGGTTCGCCACCATCGGCACCGTGCTCTACATCGCCTCGATGTGGGTTAACGGCATCGCCCAGGGCCTGATGTGGCGTGCAGTCAACGAAGACGGCACCCTCACCTACTCCTTCGTCGAAGCACTGGAAGCCAGCCACCCCGGCTTTGTCGTGCGGGTGATCGGCGGCGCGATCTTCTTTGCCGGCATGTTGGTGATGGCCTGGAACGTCTGGCAAACCGTGCGTCATACCCAGGCGGCTGAAATGGATGCCGCCGCGCAGTTTTCGCTTGAGGGAGCCCACTGATGAGACACGAAATACTCGAAAAGAACATCGGCCTGATGGCGCTGATGATGGTCCTGGCCGTGAGCATTGGCGGCCTAACGCAGATCGTCCCGCTGTTCTTCCAAGACGTCACCAATGAGCCAGTAGCCGGTCTCAAGCCGTATACCGCGCTGCAGCTGGAAGGCCGTGACATTTATATCCGCGAAGGCTGCGTCGGTTGCCAC
>JAWWDH010000426.1:0-3192 GCA_033720015.1 Pseudomonas sp. | reverse complement strand
TGCGCTTCGACCCTGCCGAAGAAGACTACATGGACTTGCGTGTCGGCCTGCGTAACGGCGACGCGCGCTTTACCGAGAAATACCTGCCGAGCCGCTCGCCAGGCTTTAGCCGTGAGCTGGATGCCTGGCTGAAAAGCGCTATCCGTGGCGGTGCGGTGGATGAGGGCTATTTCCAGTATCAGGGCTCGCTGAATAAAGGCGCGGAGAATGCGGCGCGCAGCATCAGCCTGTTCTTTGCCGTGCATGACGCCGAGCTGGCCTTCCAGCCTGGCTGGCCGGCGTTGCGCGAGGGCCGTGGCAAGGTATTTATCGAAGACACGGGGGTGCGGGTTCAGCTTGCTGAGGGGCGTCTGCTCAATAGCCAGGTGCGCAATGCGCAGGCGTTAATCGCCACGTCCTTACCCGGTCAGCCAACCCGGTTATTGCTGACCAGCGACCTCAGTAGCAATGTCGATGATGCTTTGCACATCCTGCAGCAGACGCCGATAGGCACGGCTGAAACCTTTGCTGGCTGGAGTGGCAAGGGGGCGCTGACGGGTAAGCTCAAGCTCGACCTGCCGTTGCGCAAGGGCCTGGCGCCTGAGGTGCTGGTGGACTTCGCCACGCAAGGCGCACAACTCAGCCTGCCCAATCCGCCGTTGCAGTTCAGTCAATTGCAGGGCGCGTTTCGCTACGACACCGCCAGCGGTCTCAGCGCGCCGGATATTCGCGCTCAGGTGCTCGACCATGCGGTGCGAGGCAAGGCGCTGGCCGAAGGCTCGCCTGGCAAGGCGCGCAGCCGTATCGAAGCCAGCGGGCAGATTGCCGTTGCGCAGCTAAGCACTTGGCTGGGGGTTACCCAGCCTTTGCCGGTCACTGGCAAGCTGCCTTATCGTCTGGACCTGACGCTGGATGGCGCGGATAGCCAGTTGCGCGTCAACTCGACGCTTAAAGGGGCCGTGATTGCACTGCCTGCCCCCTTCGGCAAGGCCGCTGCGGATGAGCGCAGCAGCGAATGGCGCATGAGTCTGGGGGGGCGCGAGCAGCGCTACTGGCTGGATTACGCCGAGTTGTTGAGCCTGTCTTTTGCCGCGAGCCCCGGCCAATTTAATCAGGGTCGGGGTGAGATTCGCCTCGCCGATGGCCCGGCACGTCTGCCAACCAGTCAGGGCCTGCGCGTGCGTGGGCGCGTGGCGGAGCTGGATTGGTCGGCTTGGCAGCAGGTGTTGCAGCCCTATACCAATGTGCCGGTCAATGAGGCGCAGCGCTTGTTCAAGGATGCACAGCTGCGTATTGCCCGCTTCAGGGGCTTTGGGGTCAGCCTGGAGGCGTTGGAGGTCGGGGTTAAGCGCGACGCAGCGACCTGGGCGGTCAGCCTCGACAGCGCACGGCTGAAAGGTCAGGTTGGCTTGCCGGATGCCGCGGGTGCGCCGATTGCCCTGATACTCGACTACCTGCGCTTGCCGGCGGCAGAACCGAAGATTGCGGGCGCGCCTGCGTTGGATGCGCCCGATCCGCTGGCAAGTGTTGATCCTAGCCGCTTCCCGGCACTGGATGTGCGCATTGCTGAGGTCTATCAGGGCATTGAGCCGCTCGGCAGTTGGTCGCTTAAAGCGCGGCCGGTTAGCGCTGGCGTGCACTTCAGTGAGCTGGATCTCAACCTCAAAGGCTTGCAGGTTGGTGGTCGGGCGACTTGGCTGCAGACCTCTAGTGGCATACGCACGACCTATAACGGTCGGTTGGGCGGCGCTGATCTGGCCGATGTACTGATTGCCTGGGGTTATGCTCCCACTGCCAGCAGCCAAAACTTTCATGTCGACGTGGACGGCGAATGGCCCGGTTCGCCAGCCTGGTTCAGCATGAAACGTCTCAGCGGCACGCTGGATGCCTCCCTGCGCAAAGGGCAGTTCTCTGAGGTCGAGGGGCCTGCGTCGGCCCTGCGGGTGTTTGGTCTGTTGAATTTCAACTCGATTGGCCGGCGCTTGCGCCTGGACTTCTCCGACCTGATCGATAAAGGCCTGAGTTATGACCGGGTTAAGGGCGTGCTGGCGGCCAAGGACGGGGTGTTTGTCACCCGTGAACCCATCACCCTTGAAGGGCCGTCGAGCAACCTGGAGTTGAAAGGCACGCTGGACATGGCCAATGACCGCATTGACGCCAAGCTGCTGGTGACCTTGCCGGTGACCAACAACCTGCCACTGGCCGCGCTGATTGTCGGCGCGCCGGCCATCGGTGGCGCACTGTTTGTCGTCGATAAATTGTTGGGTGATCGCGTTGCGCGCTTTGCCAGTGTGCAATACGACGTCACCGGGCCTTGGCAGAGCCCGGATATCAGCTTCGATAAGCCCTTCGAAAAACCTCAGTAAACCCTGCGCGGCGCACATACAGCCGTGCAGTCTGCTGGTATGGCTTGTAAGCTGAGGCCTTGTTTCCGGGATTGAGATAAAACCGTCATGACCCTCGCCGTCATCCAAATGGTCAGCCAGGCCGATGTCTTGGCCAATTTGCACCAGGCTCGGCAGTTGCTTGAACAGGCTGCCGCGCAAGGCGCGCGGTTAGTGGTGCTGCCGGAAAATTTCGCCGCCATGGGCCGAGGTGATCTTGCCGCGCTGGGGCGTGCCGAAGCGCTGGGTGAGGGGCCGATCCTGCCTTGGCTGCGGCAGGCCGCCCGCGACCTGGGGCTGTGGATTGTTGCGGGCACCCTGCCTTTACCGCCGCCTGGCCAGCCCGAAGCCAAGGCCCATGCCTGCTCCTTGCTGATCGATGAGAGCGGTCAGCAGGTGGCGCGTTATGACAAGCTGCACCTGTTCGATGTGGATGTCAGCGACAGCCATGGCCGCTACCGTGAGTCGGATGATTATGCGTTCGGCAGCCAGGTGGTGGTCGCCGATACACCCTTCGGCCGTCTGGGTCTGACGGTTTGTTATGACCTGCGCTTCCCCGAGCTTTACAGCGCGTTGCGCGCTGCCGGGGCGGAGTTGATCAGCGTGCCGGCGGCCTTTACCGCCGTGACCGGTGCGGCGCATTGGCAGGTGTTGACCCGTGCGCGGGCGATTGAAACCCAGTGCTATGTGCTGGCGTCCGGGCAGGGCGGAGCGCATCCCGGCGGGCGTGAGACCTTTGGTCATTCGGCACTGGTCGACCCCTGGGGGCGGGTATTGGCGGAGCTGCCACAGGGACCGGGCGTGCTGTTGGCCAAGCGCGATGCCACAG
>JAWWDH010000425.1:0-3204 GCA_033720015.1 Pseudomonas sp. | reverse complement strand
GGTTCGCCGCGTTGGGCATATCCGTGCGTTTGCCTTTTGCGCCGCACTGGCTGCCATCACCGCCCTGTTGCATGTACTGATCGTTGACCCGTGGGTTTGGCTGGGTTTGCGCGTGCTTTACGGCCTGGCGCTGGTCAGTCTGTATATGGTGATCGAGAGCTGGCTTAACGCCCAGGTGCCGAACGATAAGCGCGGCCAGGTATTCGCCGTGTACATGGCAGTAAACCTGGGTGCACTGGCGGCGGCTCAACAGCTGCTCAACCTGGCGTCACCCACGGACTTCGTGCTGTTCGTACTGGCCGCCATGCTGATCAGCGCGGCCTTGATGCCCATAACCCTGACTCGCCAGGTTCAGCCCAGCGTACCGGAGACCTTGCACACCAACCTGCGCCAGATCGCCGGCATTGCGCCACTGGCAATCGCTGCGGCGGGCTTGTCCGGCTTAGCGCTGGGCGCGTTCTGGGGCATGGCCCCGGTCTATGCGAGCCTGAATGGCTTTGATGCCACCGGCGTGGGCCTGTTGATGAGTAGCAGCATCCTCGGCGGCGCACTGTTGCAGTGGCCGATCGGGATTTATTCAGACAAACACGACCGCCGCCTGGTGCTGCTCTGGGTCGTCACGCTGTCAGTCGTGGTGGCGCTGTTGATGAGCCTGCTACCAGCCGGCCCCCTGCTGCTTGGAATGATGTTTATCTGGGGTGGTCTAACCTTTGCCATCTACCCGATTGCCGTAGCGCAGCTGATTGACCAACTGCACAGCGATGAAATCCTCGCCGGCTCCAGCAGTTTGCTGATGGTCAACGGCATCGGTTCAGTCTGCGGCCCGCTGCTTGCCGGTCTGTTGATGCAGCATCTGGGCGCCCAAGCGCTGCCGCTGTATTTCGCGGTAACCCTCGGCCTGCTCGCGGCTTACACCTTGTATCGCCTGCGCCATGTCAGCGACCTGGTCAGCGCCCCGGCTGGGCACTTTATGCCTATGCTACGCACCAGCCATACCGTGCTCGAGTTGATGCCTGACACCCCGCATACAGACGCAACTGAGCACACAGAAGAATCTCAACACCAGGAGCAGCAGACTCCGACGTAAAAAGAGGCGCACGCATGAAGCGGAGTGTCCGGTACAGCGCGTCGACTTAACTCGGCGTGTCACTGCACCCACTAACAAAACAGGAGGACAGCGCATGTTACTTGCCACCGATCTCGATGGAACCTTTCTCGGCGGCGATCCCAAGGATCGTTTAAGCCTTTACCAGACAATCGCCGCCCACCCAGAAATCCGCCTGGCCTATGTCACCGGGCGCAGCCTGGAGTCGGTCCTGCCACTGCTGGCCGACCCAACCCTGCCGCAACCGGACTTCATCATTTCCGATGTCGGCGCCAGCTTGGTGCATGGCGACACCTTGCAGCCGATCCAACCGCTGCAAAGCGCAGTAGACGCCCTCTGGCCGGGCGACAGTCAGGTCGCCAGCGCCATCGAACACCTTACTCTGGAACGCCAGGACGTACCGCAAGTACGCCGTTGCTCCTACTTCTGCAGCCCTGAAGAAGCCGCCAACCCGGAACTCCAGAGCATCGCCGAGAGCCTGGGCTGCGACCTGCTGTATTCAGCCGAGCGTTATTTGGACTTTCTGCCCAAAGGCGTGAATAAGGGCAGCAGCCTGCAAGCACTGATCGAGTGGCTGGACCTGGACAATGACCAAGTGCTGACCGCAGGCGACACCCTGAATGACCTGAGCATGCTCAGCGGGCAATTCAAGGGCGTGTGCGTGGGCGAATCCGAAGAGGGTTTGCTGCAAGCCACCCGTCAGTTCTCGCGGGTATTCCATGCTGAACGCGCCGGTTGCGGCGGCATCCTCGAAGCCTTCGTGCATTTTGGCTTTCTCGGCAAACAAGGCATCGCCGCCGAAGGCAAGCAGGTTGCCGAGCCCGGCAAAGCCGATCTGGTGATGGTCTATCACCGCCTGCCTTATGAAGAATTTCGCGGCAAGGACGGCAAGTTGCAACGCCGTCGCCCAACCTCGCCCAATGGCATTATCCCGACCCTGCTGAGCTTTTTCGGCGACGGCCGTGCCGGCTCCTGGGTGGCCTGGGCCGAACATGACGAAGACAGCGGCGAAACCTTCGACAGCCACACCACCGTGGATGCCGAACGCTACCCCAAGCTGACTGCCGCACGGGTGGCGTTGAGCAAAGAAGAAGTCGACATCTTCTACAAGCGCTTCTCCAAGGAAGCCTTCTGGCCCACCCTACACACCTTCTGGGAGCGCGCGCAGTTCCGCGAGGACGACTGGCAGGTGTTCCTCAAGGTAAACCGCGCCTTTGCCGAACGCACCGCACTGGAAGCCGCCGAAGGCGCTACCGTCTGGTTGCATGACTACAACCTGTGGATGGTGCCGGGCTACTTGCGTGAGCTGCGCCCCGACTTGCGCATCGCCTTTTTCCACCACACCTACTTCCCTTCGGCCGATGTGTTCAACGTGCTGCCGTGGCGCCGGCAGATCATTGGCAGCCTGCTGCAGTGCGACTACATCGGCTTCCACATCCCGCGTCAGGTGGAGAACTTCGTCGATGCCGCGCGCGGCGTGATGCCGCTGCAAACCGTCAGCCGGCAGAACTGCGCCCCGCGCTTTATAACCTATGGCTGTGCGGTGGGCCTGGAGCGCATGACCACTGCGGTCGATACCGGCAGCCGGGTGGTCAAGCTCGGCGCTCATCCGGTTGGCCTGGATATCGATCGGGTGCGCAACGCCCTGGCCGCCCCGAAGATCCGCGAGATGATGACTCGCCTGCGCGAAGAGCTGGCCGGGGTTAAGCTGATCCTCTCGGTCGAGCGCCTCGACTACACCAAAGGCATCCTGGAAAAGCTCAACGCTTACGAACGCCTGCTGGCGGAAAACCCGGAACTGCTGGGCAAGGTCACCCTGGTCACCGTCTGCGTGCCGGCGGCCAAGGAAATGACTATTTATGACGAACTGCAGGCGCAAATCGAGCAAGCGGTCGGACGGATCAACGGACGCTTCGCGCGGATCGGCTGGACGCCGCTGCAATTCTTCTTCCGCAGCTTGCCGTTCGAGGAAGTCAGCGCCTGGTACGCCATGGCCGACGTGATGTGGATCACCCCGCTGCGTGACGGACTCAATCTGGTGGCCAAGGAATTCGTCGCCGCCCAGGGTTTGCTCGGTGGCCGTGGCGTATTGGTGCTCT